>JAOACN010000735.1 GCA_026417815.1 Chloroflexaceae bacterium
CGGATGTAGACCAGCTCGATCCCCAGCGAGACCGCCAGGGCCACCCAGAGCAGGAGCAAGCCGTACCAGACTGGGGCGCTGATGGCCCGGCGCGGCAGCACCGTCGCCGCCAGCATCAGCAGCGCGACCAGGGCCAGCCGCAACCCCACCGTCGGTAACACGGCTCCCAACAGCACCAACCCCGCAACCACGCCTACCGGCAGCCACGCCCCCGCGCCGGGCGCCAGGGCCACGGTCGCTCCCAGGGCGACCGGGGAGCGGCTCCGGGCGCTCCGGGACGGGGCGAAGACGCGCCAGGCCGCGCCGAGCAGGGCGGGCAGCAACACCGCCACGAACAGGCCGTAGATCACCAGGTAGTCCCGCGGCGTCGTCCCATCGGTCAGCGGCACCAGGCCGATGCCCCCCACCGGCGCCCAGTAGTGGTCGAAGAACGGCGCGAAGAGCGCCAGACCGCCGAGAAGCACCGCCGCTGCCGCCAACCCCGCCCGGGCCAGACGGCCCCAGGGCACGCCCGCGGCCCGCGGGCCGGGCGCGCGCCAGGCCGCTCCCAGCAGTGCCAGACCCGCCACCAGGGCGCAGGTCGGCACGTCCCACGAGTTGGTCACCGCCAGGGTTCCCAGCACCAATCCGAGCAACAGCAGGGGCGCGTAGCCCTGTGGCAGCGCCCGGGCTTCCGTTTCGGGTGATGATGCCCTTCCCTCCAACAGCCGGTACCCCAGCGCCAGCGCCAGGAGCGTGATCGGCAGGGCGATGGTGTGCGGGTGCAGGTCGGCGTAGAGAAAGGCGAAGGCAGGAAACTCGTTGATGGTGTAGGGAATCACCCGGCTCGGCCCAACGAACCAGTCGCCGAGCCTGGCCCCGAAGCCGGCCAGCCCGCCCTGCCGCAGCGCCTCGGCGACGGCGGGAAAGCCTCGCGACCAGCCTACGGCGAAGAAGCCGGCCAGGTTCCCCGCCACGCCCACCAGCGCCGCCGCGAGCACGCCGTAGCGCGCCCGTCCGGTCAACTGGCTGACCAGGGCGAAGGCCGCCGCCAGGGTGAGGCCGGCGATCGTCGCCAGGGCCAGGTTGAAGCCCATCGCCGCGGGGAGGCCCGCCATCCGCACCGGCAGGGCCACGAGAAAATAGCCGTAGTAGTAGTAATTGATGTAGCCGCCGCTGAAGAAGGGGTCGTAGGGCGGCAGCACCGGGCTGCGGAGCACGGCGTTGAGGAAGCCAAGCTCCATGGGCTTCTCCCCGCCCCAGATCGGGTGCCATAGGTCGGGGTTCAGGGCGCGAATCAGGGCCAGGCCGGTGAAGCCGGCCAGGAACACGCCCTCGCTCCACAGCACGGCCGCCCGCCGCGCCCACAGCGCCCGCCCCAGGTCGCTCAACCCGCGCCCGACGCGCGCCAGGGCGCCCCCCTCCGCTCCTCGCCCCATCCACCAGAGCAGCGCCAGGTTCAGCAGCAGCACCAGGGCCAGGCCCAGGGGCAAGCCCGCACCATTATGGCGCCAGAGGCCCAGACTGGCCGGCAACCAGACCGCGTAGCCCGCCAGCAGCCAGCCGATCAGCTTCGCCCAGGTCCACCCGGCATCGCGCCAGCCGCCGAAGACGGCATGGGCCGCCGGCAACCCCGGCAGGGCCAGGACGTACAGCGCCGCGAGCCAGGCCAGGGCCGCCAGCCAGGAGTTCTGTGCCGCCAGGCGGTTCCAGGCCGCCGGGGCCACTGCCGGCAACTCGTTGACCGGCGTCCTGAGCATCAGCGGCGGGGGCGTATCGCCGACGGGCGGGGTCACGTCGAGGTCGCTGGTGAGCATCCGCGGCATCGCCGGGCCGGCGACACGGTAGATCGTCGTGTTGCCCTGCGCGAAGACCCGCTCCAGGTCACCCCGCGCGGCCAACTGCTCGAACTTCGCCAGGCCAGCCGGGTCGTAACTGGCCCGTTCCACGCCGCCGACGTAGACGTACTCTACGCCGTAGCGCCGCAGCAGGGCCAGCGCCTCGTCGGGGTCGGCGCCAGCGTAGATCCGTTGCACGGCCTGCTGGCGCGCAGCGATCACCGGTCCGGCGCCAGCGGCATTGCGCTGCTGCACCTGGTGCCACTCCCAGCCCAGGAGGGTGGGCAGCCCCGTTTGCGCCGCGACGCGCCCGGCCCACTGGTAGGAGGGCAGGTGCGCTTCGAGGATCACCGGCGTGCCGGAGACATTGCGCCGCAACCAGGCGATCGCCGCGGCGTCTTCATCGAGCGAAAAGGCCTCCCCGTAGCGTTCCGCCGACACCGCGGCCATAAACGCCGTCCCATCGAGCGAGCGTGGCGCGTCGGGCGCCCAGCGGTCGGCGGCGCGCGCCGGGGTCGCCGTGAGGGGGTAGACCAGCGCCGCGACGGCCAGCAGGGCCAACCCGCCGCGCGTAATCAGGCGCGGCGCGGCGCCCGGCGCCGCCCACAGGCGCGGAAGCAGGGCCGCGGTCCCCAGGGCGAAGAGCATCCAGGCGTGCAGCCCGAACTTGAACACCGTGTTCATGCGCCCGATGTCGCCCCTGACCGTCACCACCTCCACCAGCGCCAGCAGGCCCAGGCCCCCGGCCAGCCAGAGGCCCGGCACCAGCAACGCCAGCGGGGCGCGCCGCAGGCGCCACAGCAGCCAGAGCGCCGCGCCGAGCAGCGGGATCAGCAACGCCAGGGCCGGCCAGTTCCGCGCCAGACCAATCACCGCGATGCCTGCGGCAATCCCTGCCGCGCCCAACGCGACCTTCGGCCCGGCGAGGCGCCGGAGCAGGAGCGCCCCCGCGGTGGCCACGGCGAAGAGCCAGTGCCCGTACAGCAAAAACGCCTCGCGCAGCGTCGTCCGCGGCGCGCCGAGCACCTGCCCGAGGAGCGTGGGCGCCAGTCCCTCGCGCCAGAGTTCCACCCCCGAGGACTCGGTGGCGAAGTTGGCGACAAAGGGGGCGAAGAAGAGATTGCCGCTGATCGCCACGAGCAGCGGCGGCCCGGCGATCCACAGCAGTGACCGGGCCACCCCCTGCCCGCGGCTGGCCCGCCAGCCCGCCACGGCCAGCAGCAGGACGGCCAGGCCGACGAAGGTGGGGTAATCCCACGTATTGGTTGCGCGAATGGCCCCTGCCAGGAGGCCCATCGCCAGGGCGTAGGCCACGGCGCGGCCCGTCTGGCGCGGCACGTCGCGCGCATAGGCCACGGCCAGCCCCAGCAGGGCCAGACTGAGCGGCATCACCAGCATATGGGCGTGCAGATCACCAAAGAGGAAGGTGAAGAAGGGAAACTCGTTCACCGTTCCCGGCACGATCCGCGTCGCGTCCCAGTAGGCCCACTCGGGGCGGCCCTTCGCCGCCTGCTCGGCAGCGTAGCCGCTGAGGAACCAGAGGGCCTGGGCCAGGTTGCCCAGGAGCAGCGCCAGCGCCGGCGCCAGTCCCGCCGCCGCCAGCGCCCGTCGCTCCCCGCCCGCGTCGGCCCGCCCGCCGAGGAGGTTGTAGACCACACCCCAGGCGCCCAGCGCCGTGAGACCGAGCACGGTGGCGACGGCCAGGTTGTAGGCCACCCCCGGCGCGGCGCCGCTGAGATGGGTCAACGCGCCGACCAGCACGAAGCCGAAGTAGTAGTAGTTGATGAACCCGCCTGCGTGCCAGGGATCGTAGGGCGGGAAGGCGGCGCTGCGCAGCACGGCGTTGAAATAGGCGAAGTCCATGGGCTTCTCGCCGCCGCGGGCCGGGTGCCACAGATCCGGGTTGAGCAGGCGCAACAGGATGCCCAGCAGGAAAAAGCCCAGGAACACCGCCTCGGCGCTGAGCAGGGCCGCGCGGCGCGCCCGCCCGAAGGCCCGCAACTCGGCCCGTGCGCGCCAGGCCGCCACCAAGCCCGCCAGCGCCAGAGGAGCGGCGCACAGCCAGAGCGTCGCGGGGGCGAAGGGCAACGGGAACGGCCCCCAGCCCACTGTGCCGGCGTTGCCGCGCCCGGGAATGCCCGGATCGTTGCCCAGACTGCCAGCGAGCCAGGCCAGGTAGGCCACGAGCAGCAGGCCAAGGATCTTCGCCAGGCTGAAACCCCGATCGGGCAAACGCGGCAGCAAGGGAAAGAGCAGGGCGAAGGTCGCCAGGCTCAGCGCCTCCAGCGCCAGCAGCCAGGTCAACGGCGCGAGCGCTGGCGGCGCTTCATAACCTGCCCAGGCCCCGCCCGCGGCATAGCGGCGCCACTGGCCGTCGGTCAGGCGCAGCGCCGCCGGGTTGCGGTCGGCGATCAGCACCGGCGATTTGTACACCTCCTCCCACAGCACATCGCCGGTGATCAGCGCCTCGGCCCGCTCGCGGGAGTAGGCCGCGGTCTTCTCGAAGATCAGCACCCGGGGATGGTCGTAGACGTGGAAAGCCTCTTCGGCCCCCTGGTCGGGGATCTCAATCCCCAGAATGCGCGGGTAGGAGGTGATCTCCGCCGCCAGGCGGAAGCCCAGTTCACCGCTGAACAGGGCGTGGTAGTAGCGCATCAGCGCCGGGTAGCGCATGCGCAGCCGCGAAGTGCTGTCGTAGATGCGGTTGCTGGTGAGGGTGATGTAATCGGCGCGGTCAAGCTGGTCGAGCAGCCCTTCTTCGTAGGCGCCGCTCGCTCCCATGCCGCCGAAGTACTTGCGCGGCTCGTCCTCGGCATACGGCGCCGACTGGATGCCCTGGAAGGTCAGGCCCCAGGCGGCGTCGGCGGCCTGTAAGGGCAAGGGGTCGTCCCAGACCTCCGAGATGACGAACGAGCCCGGGGGCGCGTTATCGGCCAGCCAGCGGGCGGCCATCACCCGCGAGTGGGGCTGGGTGTAGATCCGCGAGAAGGCGTAGGCCCAGGCCAGGGTCGCCAGCGCCCCCAGCGGCAGCGCCCACCGCCCGGCGCGGATCGCCAGCGCCCGCCAGCCCGGCGGCGCCGGTTCGCGCGCCAGGTCGGCCAGGCGCACGAGCCCCCAGGCCCCGAACACGGTCAGCGCGCCGTAGATCGGCAGCAAATAGCGCAGGGTGATCGCGAACTGCCCCCCCTGCCAGCCGAAGTAGAAGCCGATCCACGCCAGCAGCACCCAGGCCGGGCTGAGCGGCAGAGTGACCGCCTGCGGCCACAGCGCCCGGCGCATGCCTCGCACGGCAAAGGCCGCCGCGCCCCCCCAGGCCGCCAGGCCCAGCGCCGGCCCCATGCCCCAGAGGACCATGTTCACCCAGGGGAACAGGTAGGGAGTGCGCCGGACCCACTGCTGCGAAGGCGGATAATCCAGTTCCCCGCTTACCAGCGCCCGCACCGAACTGATGTTGCTGACAAAGCGCGGCTCGGGCCGGATGTCGAGAAAACCGGCCCCCTGGAGCCATCCCGCCGCTTGCGGCCGGCCCTCGGTGACCAGCACCGGCGACGTTGGCGTCGAGCCGGTAAACGCATCGGGCGCGAGAGTGCGGAAACTGAGTAGCGTCAGCGCGCCAGCCAGGATCAGCAGCGGCAACTCGCGCCACAGGAAACGTTCCCAGGCCAGCACGGCCACCGGCGCACCCTCCGCGCGGCCGGCCCCCTGCGCCCCCCGCCAGGCCGCCACCGCCGCCGCGGCGATCGCCGCCAGGCCCAGCGTCGCCAGCGTGATACGGTTCGCCATCGCCGCGCCAATGGCGAGACCCAGCGCCGCGTAACTCAACCAGCCGCCGCCCTGAGCGACCCGCAGCGCCCAGTACAGACTCTGTCTCTTATACACATCT
>JAOACN010000743.1 GCA_026417815.1 Chloroflexaceae bacterium
CGTCGGCAGCGTCAGATGTGTATAAGAGACAGCCATAAATAGTATCCCTACCATCCTAACACGGAACGTCGTCTATGCCTGAGCACCTTTTTCAAACAGTGGCGCAACCCGGAGGGTTGCACCAACCCCCGGGCTGCCCCCCTGGGATGTAACTCCCGGCCGTATTGTTAATAAAAACACAAAAGGTATGGTATGATTGCCCCGGCGTGCCCGGGAAAGATTGGAAGCCTGTTCCCAGGTTCGGTTGGCGATGGGAGGACAAGGTTAAACACACCGAGACTTCGTCTCGGCGGGAGCAGCGGCCCGTAGTCCCCGCAGGACTCTCCGTTGCGGTGCGGCGCAGCCCCTCCGACCATGAGAAGTCTCGTTGTAGTATTAAGACTGCTTGGTTTATATGTAACTTAATATCTGGCCATGTGAGCAAGCACACATAAAATACGGCATTATATTGCGATTTCATGGTCCTGGCGCGTGGGCTGAAGGTGGCTTGATTGACACAAAAGTAATAGCGGCTTATAATAGTTTCCAGGCAATGCTCCCCGCTATGCACAGGGTTCCCCTAGAAGGCAACGAGGCATGGGACAGATCTTCCCCCGCAACGCCAACCGGCTGGCCTGGCTGAGCGTTTTCGCCGGTCTGTTGCTCGTCGCAGAGCTGGTGCTGATCCTGGCGGTCTACTTCCGGTCGAATTACTTCCGGCAGATCAACGTCGCCATCGAGCAGCCGGTCGCCTTCAGCCATCAGTTGCACAACGGCGTCCTCGGCATCGACTGCCGCTACTGCCACGTCTCGGTCAACCAGTCGTACTTCGCCAACATCCCCGCCACCGAAACCTGCATGACCTGCCACTCGCAGATCAAGACCTACAGCCCCAAGATCGCGCCGGTCGTTGAGAGTTACGCCACCGGCAAGCCAATCGAGTGGAACAAGGTGCATCGGGTGCCCGATTTCGTCTACTTCAACCACGCCATTCACGTCAACAAGGGCGTCGGGTGCTCGACGTGCCACGGGCAGGTGAACGAGATGCCGGTGGTCTGGCAGCAGCAGGCGATGTTTATGGGCTGGTGCCTCAACTGCCACCGCAACCCCGAACAGTACGTGCGCCCGCGTGACGAGGTCTACAACATGGAGTATGTGGCGCCGGCGAACCAGGCGGCCCTGGGCCGCCAGCTCGTCGCCGAGTACGGCATTATGCCCGCCGATCAGCTCACGAACTGCTGGGTCTGCCACCGATAGGATGCGAGATGCACGCGCGTCAGGCCGCCTCACCCCGGGGTGTTGGCGCGCGGTTCTACCCGATGCATCCTTCGCACTAGCAAAGCGATAGCGGCAATGACAAGCACTACCCCGAATCCTGATCTTGAGGCCATCCGCGCAAGGTTGCGCGCCACCCGTGGCCAGCAGTTCTGGCGCTCACTGGATGAACTCGCCGATACGCCCGCCTTCCGCGAACTGGTCGAACGGGAGTTCCCCCGCGGCGCCTCGGAGATGAACGATCCGGTCTCCCGGCGCACGTTTCTGAAGCTGATGGGGGCCTCCCTGGCTCTCGCCGGGGTCACGGGCTGCACCTATATGCCGCCCGAAAAGCTCGCTCCCTTCGACCGGCAGCCTCTCGACCGCGTCCCCGGCATTCCCCGCTTTTTCGCCACCACGCTGACGCTCAACGGCTACGGCACGGGCGTGCTGGTGCGCTCCGATGAGGGCCGCCCCACCAAGGTCGAGGGTAATCCGCTGCATCCGGCCAGCCTCGGCAGCACCGATCTCTTCGCCCAGGCCGAGATCCTGAACCTCTACGATCCCGATCGCTCGCAGACGGTGCTCAATCGCGGCGCCCCCAGTACGTGGGACGAGTTTGTCGCCACCCTCAACACCAGCCTCACCGCCCAGGACGCTACCCGCGGCGCCGGCATTCGCCTGCTGACCACCACGGTCAGTTCGCCCACCCTGGCCAGCCAGATCACGCAGTTCTTGCAGCGCTTCCCCGAGGCGCGCTGGTACCAGTACGAGCCGATCAATCGCGATAATGTCTACGAGGGCGCGCGCGCGGCCTTTGGCGAGTATGTGAGCACGCGCTACGATCTGTCGAAGGCGCAGGTGATCGTCGCCCTCGACGCCGATTTCCTCGCCCCCGGTCCGGGCTTCATCCCCTACGCCCGCGCCTTCGCCGATGGCCGCCGGGTAACCAAGGCCAGCACGGAGATGAACCGCCTCTACGTGGTCGAGGCCTCGCCTTCGACCACCGGCGCAGCCGCCGATCACCGCCTGGCCCTCAAGGCCAGTAATGTGGGCGTGTTCGCTTTCGCCCTGGCCGAGAAGCTGGGCCTCGGCGGGGCCGGCGCCGGCCTTCCCGAGGAGGCGCTCGCCTTCCTCGAGGTGGTAGCCCAGGACCTGGAGGCCCATCGCGGGACCTGTGTGGTGATCCCCGGCGATCAGCAGCCCCCGATCGTGCACGAACTGGCCCATCGTATCAATGCCGCACTGGGCAACGTGGGCAGTACGGTGATCTACACCGAGCCGGTTGAGGCGCGCCCCACTAACCAGACCAGCGAGATCGCCGGGCTGGTCAATGAGATTAACGCCGGGCAGGTGGAACTGCTGGTGATGCTCGGCGGCAATCCGGCCTACAACGCCCCCGGCGATCTGCGCTTCGCCGAGGCGCTCCAGCGGGTGCCCCTCAGCGTGCACCACAGTCTCTTTGTGGACGAGACCTCGGCCCTGAGCGCCTGGCACATCCCCGCGGCCCACCAGCTCGAAAGCTGGAGCGATGCCCGGGCCTACGATGGCACCGCCAGCATCGTGCAGCCCCTCATCGAGCCGCTGTACGGCGGTAAGACCGAGCATGAGGTGCTCGCCGCGCTGCTCGGCCAGCCCGATGCCAGACCTTATGATCTGGTGCGCGCCTACTGGGAGACCAGCGGGCTCGCCAATGGCAACTTCGAGGCCTTCTGGCAGAGCGCCCTGGCCAGCGGGGTGGTCAGCGGCACTGCCGCGCCGACCGTCACGCCCGCCTTGCAGCCGGCGGCGGGCGGCGCGGTGGCCGCCCCCGTCGCCGAGGAACTGGAGATTGTCTTCCGCCCCGATCCCTCGGTGTGGGACGGCGCCTATACCAATAACGGCTGGATGATGGAACTGCCCCGCCCCCTGACCAAGCTGGTCTGGGACAATGCGGTGCTCATGAGCATCGCCACCGCCTCCCGGCTCCTTGGCCTGGGCTTTAATGTGGACGATCTCAAGAATCCTGACAGCGACCAGCGCCAGATCGCCCTCGAGCGCATGACCGCCGCCAATGGCACCATGGTGACCATCCGCTACGCCGGCGGCGCCCTGGAACTGCCCCTCTGGTTCACCCCGGGCCACGCCGAGAACTCGATGACGGTGCCCCTGGGCTTTGGCCGCCGCAACGCCGGGCGGGTCGGCGATGGCGTGGGCGTTGATGTCTATCCGGTGCGCACCAGCGCCGCCCCCTGGTTCGGCACGGGTGTGGAGGTGCGCAATGCCAACCGCAAGTACCTCCTCGTCTCAACCCAGGACCACTGGACGCTCGAAGGGCGCGACATCGTGCGCGTCGGCGTCTTCGAGGAGTTCAAGCGCAACCCCAAGTACATCGCCGAAGAAGTGTACATGGAGGAGTACGGCAAGAAGACGCCCGGCCCCGGCACCGACGGCTACATCTCGTTGCAGCCGGGGGTGGATTACTCCGGACGCAACGCCTGGGGCATGACCATCAACCTCAACGCCTGCATCGGCTGCAACGCCTGCGTGGTGGCCTGCCAGGCGGAGAACAACATTCCCATTGTCGGCAAGGAGCAGGTCTCCCGTGGCCGTGAAATGCACTGGATCCGCATTGACCGCTACTACGCCGGCAACAATCTGGATAATCCTGACACCCACATGATGCCGATGGCCTGCGTGCAGTGCGAACAGGCCCCCTGCGAGGTTGTCTGCCCCGTCATCGCCACCGTCCACGACTATGAGGGGTTGAACAACATGGTGTATAATCGCTGCGTCGGCACCAAATACTGCTCCAACAACTGCCCCTACAAGGTGCGCCGCTTCAACTTCTTGCAGTACACCGACCTCAATACCCCGAGCCTGCAACTGGCGCGCAACCCCGAGGTGACGGTCCGCAACCGGGGCGTGATGGAGAAGTGCACCTACTGCATCCAGCGCATCAGCGCGGCGCGCATCGCCGCCAAGAAGGCCGCGGTGCAGAACGGCCAGAGCAGCTACACCATCGAAGACGGCGCGATTGTGGTGGCCTGCGAGGGCGCCTGCCCGACCCAGGCGATTGTCTTCGGCGATATTAACGACACGGCGAGCCGGGTGGCGAAGTGGAAGGCGGAGCCACATAATTACGGCGTCCTGAACCTGCTGAACATCTTCCCCCGCACGACCTACCTGGCCCGCGTGCGGAACCCGAATGAAGAACTTGAGGCCCATGGCGAAGGGTGAGGTCAGGGAGTCCAACCGGGCCGCGCTCGTCCACACACTGTTACGCAACAGGCCGCGCAGCGAAACCTTGGATAAACAGGACAGAGCACTAGCAAGGATTGCCAATGGCACAGGCGCAACCATTACGCACCGGTCCGCAACCCGACACCGGGGAAATGTACCTGCTGCCGGGTGAAACGTACACCTCTATCAGCCGCAAGATCGGCGATGTGCCCCTGGTCAGCCCGTTGCAGACCCCCAGGGGCTGGTTGCTGGGGTTCACCATCGCCTTTATTTTGCTGATGGTGTACTTTGTGTCGATTGCCTGGTTGTTTATTAAGGGCGTCGGCATCTGGGGCATCAACGTCCCCGTGGCCTGGGGTATGGACATCATCAACTTCGTCTGGTGGATCGGCATCGGTCACGCCGGGACGCTGATTTCGGCCATCTTGCTGTTGCTGAATCAGGGCTGGCGCAACTCGATCAACCGCTTCGCCGAGGCGATGACCCTCTTCGCAGTGGCCTGCGCCGGCCTCTACCCCATCCTGCACCTGGGGCGCCCGTGGCTGTTCTACTGGCTCATCCCCTACCCCAACACCCACGGGATGTGGCCCAACTTCCGCAGCGCCCTGGCCTGGGACGTGTTCGCCATCTCGACCTACGCCAGCGTGTCGCTGGTCTTCTGGCTCGTGGGCCTGCTGCCCGACTTCGCCACCCTGCGCGACCGGGCCACCAACATCTGGGCCAAACGGGTCTACGGCATCGCCGCCCTGGGCTGGCGCGGCTCGGCGCGCCACTGGCACCGCTACGAGATGGCCTCGCTGCTGCTGGCCGGTCTCTCCACGCCGCTGGTGGTGTCGGTGCACTCGATCATCTCCCTCGACTTCGCCATTTCGCAGGTGCCCGGCTGGCAGGTGACGATCTTCCCGCCCTACTTCGTCGCCGGCGCCGTGTTCGCGGGCTTCGCGATGGTCATCCTGCTCATGGCCCCCGTGCGCGCCTGGTATGGCTTCCATAATTACATCACCATGCGCCACTTCGATGTGATGGCCAAGGTGATGCTTGCCACGGGCATGGTGGTGGTCTACGGCTACTTCATGGAAGTGTGGGCCGCCCTCTACAGCGGCAGCCGCTTCGAGGAGTACCTGCTCTTCAACCGCCTTAACGGGCCAAGCGCCTGGGCCTACTACGGGCTGCTCTTCTGCAATGCGGTGGCCATCCAGCCCCTCTGGTTCCGGCGCGTGCGCCAGAGCATCCCCGCCCTGATCATTATCTCGCTGATCGTCAGCGTCGGCATGTGGCTCGAACGCTACGTCATTATTGTCATCTCCCTCGAACGCGAGTTCCTGCCCTCCTCGTGGGACATTTACATCCCCACGGTCTGGGACTGGTCGCTCTATATCGGCAGCTTCGGCCTGTTCTTCACGCTGCTGTTCCTCTTCATCCGCTTCCTGCCGATGATCAATATCTTCGAGATGCGCATGTTCCAGTTCCAGGAGAACGAGCGCCTGCATCGGCGCGAACGGGCCGGCCACGGCGATACGGGCCGCGATATTGTGACCGGTAAGAGCGAACCGGGCGCTGCCGGCGCCGACTAACGCGGGAGTCGCCTGCAGGGAACCCCTGGCGGTTTCCCCTAGGAAGCACAGCTATGCAGAGACGAGCAGCAACCGAGATCTATGGCCTGATGGCGGAGTTCCGCACTCCCGAGGATCTGATCGCCGCCACCCATATGGTCAAGCAGGCGGGCTATAGTCGGCTCGACGCCTACACGCCCTTCCCCATCGAGGAGGTCATCGAAGAGGTGGCGCCCGGCGATACCGGCGTGCCGCGCCTGGTGTTGCTGGCTGGCTTGATCGGCGCCGCCAGCGGGTTCATCATCCAGTACATCGGCAATCTGGTGGATTACCCGCTCAATATCGGTGGGCGCCCACTGGATATCGCCAACTGGCCGGCGATGATCCCCATCACCTTCGAGGCGATGATCCTCTTCGCGGCCTTTACCGCGGCAATCAGCATGGTGGTGCTCAACGGCCTGCCGATGCCCTACCATCCGGTGTTCAACGCGCCACGCTTCGATCGGGCCTCCCAGGACGGCTTCTTCCTCTGCATCGAAGCCCGCGACCCGCTGTTTGACCGCGCCCAGACCGCGCAGTTCCTACGTAGCCTCGGCCCTGTCCAGGTGCTGTCTCTTA
>JAOACN010000071.1 GCA_026417815.1 Chloroflexaceae bacterium
AGATGTGTATAAGTGACAGGGTCTACTCCGGGCCGATTGGCGCCGTTCTGACGCCCCTGCTCCAGCCCGATCTGCCCGACAATCACCTCCTGCCCCACGCTTCGTCGCTCTGCGGGGCCTGCCAGGAGGTCTGTCCGGTGCGCATCGCCATCCCCGACCTGCTGCTGCGCCTGCGCGCCGACGCCGTCAGGGCCGGCAAGTTCCACCCCGTTGAGAAAACCGCCATCCAGGGGTATGCTACCATGATGAACAATCCCGCCCTCTACCGGGTCGGCGGCAAATTCGCCCACCTTGGCGCGCGCCTGCTGCGGCGCAAGGGCCGCATCCGGCGCCTGCCCCCGCCCCTGCACCTCTGGACCCGGGGGCGCGATTTCCCGGCCCTCCCCGCCCAGACCTTCAGCGAGTGGTGGGAGGAACGCGAACGCCAGCAACGTAGCGGGTGATTGTAAGGAGTCCTGCCAATGGTTGCAACTTCTCCCTCGCCGCCGGTCGTCGCTCCTGCCAGGCGCCGCTTTACGGTAGACGAGTACTACCGCATGGTTGAAGCCGGCGTGCTGCGTCCCGATGAACGGCTGGAACTGCTGGACGGGGAGATTATGCAGATGAGCCCGATCGGTTCCCGGCACGCGGCGACGGTGTCGCGCCTCAATGCCCTCTTCAGTGGCGCCACGACCGGGCAGTACATCATCAGCGTTCAGAACCCCGTGTGCCTCTCCCAGCACAGCGAGTTGCAGCCCGATGTCGCCCTGCTGCGCTACCGCGCCGATTACTATGCCGCGGCCCACCCGACTCCCGCCGATGTCTTGCTCCTGGTCGAGGTGGCCGATACCACCCTGGCTTTCGACCGCGACCGCAAGTTGCCGTGCTACGCCGAGACCGGCACCGCCGAGGTCTGGGAGGTCTGGATCGTTGACCTGGAACGGCAGCAGATCGAGCAGTGCCATACGCCTGCGGGCGCTCAGTACCGATCACGCCGGATCTGGACCCGCGGGGAAACCATCGCCTGCCACGCTATTGCCGGCCTCTCGATTGCGGTGGACGCGATCTTCGGATGAGACGCAGGGGTAGGGGGAAACCTGGTTTCCCCCTACCCCTCCCACCGGGCAGTGCCGCTCCTCACCCTCCCCAACCCCTCCCTCTCCACCGCAGGTGGAGAGGGAGGGGGTCAGGGGAAGGGTGAGGACCACAAACTTTCATAGCAATGGATACCCAATGAGCCGCGATCAAATCCTCGCCAACCTGCGCACCAGTCTGGCCTCTAACCGCCCGTGGCTGGAAGAGGTCTCCCGGTCCGCGCCCCACGCCCCGCCGCCCTTCGTTCACCCGCCGGCTGCCGATCTGGTGGCACAGTTTTGCGAGGAGCTGGCCAGGCTCGAAGGGCGCGCCTACCCTGTCGCCGATGCCGAGGAGGCCCTGGAGGTGATCGGGCGCCTGCTGGACGAACGCAATGCCCGCCAGGTGATCACCTGGGATCTCGAGCAGATCGACCTGCCCGGGCTCCCCGCGCTGCTCGCCGGGCGCGGGGTGAGCCTCCTTGACGCCGATGTGCTCGGTCCCGATCGCAAGGAACGCTTGCAGACCCTGGAGCCGGTTCCGGTGTGTCTCTCGGGGGTGGATTGCGCCATTGCCGAGAGCGGCAGTCTGGTGCTGCGCCACGGCCCCGGTCGCCCCCGGCTGGCCTCGCTCCTCGCCCCGGCTCACATCGCGGTGGTGCGCCGTTCGCAACTGGTGCGCGGGCTGGGCGAGGCCCTGGCGCTGCTGCGCGAGCGTTACGGCGCGACGCTCTTCGACGTCACCAGCCATCTCACCTTCATCACCGGCCCGTCGCGCACCGCCGACATCGAGATGACCCTCTCGCTGGGCATCCACGGCCCGCCTGAGATCCACGTGGTGGTGGCGACGTAGTAGGGCCGAAGCATTGGCGCAGCCAATGCTTCGGCCCTACCTCGGCCCAACAACAGAGTCCATGATCCCATCCCCCCGCCCAACCGTCTACCTTACCCGGCGCTTGCCGGCAGCGGCCATGCGCCTCCTGGAGGAGGCGTGCCAGGTCAGCCTCTGGGACGAGGTGGAGCGCCCCGTTCCGCGGGCCGAGTTGCTGCGCGGAGTGGCCGATGCCGAAGGTCTGCTCAGCCTGCTTACGGACCGGGTGGACGCCGAGGTGCTTGCCGCCGCCCCCCGTCTGCGGGTGGTGGCGAACATGGCCGTGGGCTACGACAACATTGACGTGGCGGCCTGCACCGCCCGGGGCGTGCTGGTGACCAACACCCCCGACGTGCTGACCGAGACCACCGCCGACCTGGCCTGGGCGCTGATGCTCGCCGCGGCCCGGCGCATCGTCGAGGGCCAGCGCATGATCGAAGCTGGCGCGTGGGGACCCTGGCATCCCTTGCAGATGGTGGGGGTGGATGTGTACGGCGCGACGCTGGGAGTGGTCGGCGCCGGGCGCATTGGCGGGGCGGGGCTGCGCCGGGGCGCGGGCTTCGCCATGCGGCTGCTCTACCACAACCGCCGCCCGGCCCCGGCGTTGGAGGCCGCGACCGGGGCGATGTACCGGCCCTTCGACGACCTGTTGGGCGAGAGCGACTTCGTTGTGGTGTGTGCGCCGCTGACGCCGGAAACCCGCGGCATGTTCGGGGCGCGCGAGTTTGCGCTGATGCGCGAGACGGCGGTCTTTGTCAACGTGGCGCGCGGGCCGCTGGTGCGCGAGACGGACCTGGCGGCGGCGCTCCGGGCCGGGCGCCCGCGGGCCGCGGGCCTCGACGTCTTCGAGCGCGAGCCGATCGGCCCCGACCATCCCTTGCTGAAGCTGCCCAACTGCGTGTGCGTGCCGCACATTGGCAGCGCCACCCTGGCCACGCGCACGCGGATGGCGACCCTGGCCGCCGAGAATCTGGTGGCCGCCCTTACCGGGCGGCCACTCCTGACACCGGTCAACCTCACGGAACTCGTAGCCCCTGGGCAGGGCGCCTCTTCGTGGGCGGGTGGGGCAGCGGATCGATGAGCCGGCCCAGCCAGGCTGCCACCAGCAGCGCATGGAGGTAACGTGGCTCACCAATCGGGTGGGCGGGCCGGGGCGCAGCGCAGTACCGCGTGTACACCGGGCGCTCGCCAGCGGGCGGAGGCGCTACGCTCGAAGGGGCGGGGCGGCTCGGTGCGCGCTCGTAGTTGATCGTCATCGCCATCCTCCTTCCTGCCGCGGGTCGTCTGAACTGGAACCATCGCCCGCATCGTGGTAGAGTATCTGGGTCTGACATATGTAGCATAGCACGCTTCGGCGACTTTAGCTATAGGCAAACTTCCCAATTATGACGCATTGCTCGTTGCGCCGACTCGCGTGCCGCGGTTGTGCTGAGATTCAGACCCGACGCGGCTTCGCCGCACAAAAAGGGTGTGAAACAGAGTTTTCCTGGGAGTGCGAAGTCCTCCCGGACCCTCTCGTCGGGTGGGGCACGGGGCAACCGGGCTGCTCCCCCCTTCCCCGGTATGCAACGAGGGTAAACCTGGGAGAGTTTCGCCCTCTCAAACCCTCCCTACCTCTACGTTGTCACTTGGCCGCTGGCGGGGGGCGGAGGCCGCAGGCCCCCTCCTCCCAGCGGAAGCCGCGGCAAGTGACAACGTAGAGCTACAACGATGTCATGAACAAGAGTTCTCCTGGGAGGGCGAGGCCCTCCCGTACCCTCCCTTTCAGGCTGATCGCGCGCGCCCTGATCGGCCCCTTGCTCGCCCTTATCCTCATGGCCGGCGCCCTGGCGACGCCCCCTGCGCGCGGGATGGGGCAGGCGCCATCCGCTGCCGCCGATCCCTTTCTCGCGGCCCAGGCCGCCGCGCTCCTCCCGGCCCACACCGGCGACCTGGCCCGCGCCGCTGAGTGGGATCGCTACCCCATCGTCGCCGCCGCCGATCCCGCCGCGCTGACCGTGCGCGGCACCGTGAGCGTCACCGTCACCAACCGCTCGGTTATGACCTACGACCGGCTCTACTTCCGCCTCTACCCCAACCATCCCGACTTCGGCGGACGCCTCGATGTCACCGCTGCCCGTGTAGACGGGCGACCAGTGACCTCGGGCACGGAGCAGGGCGACGCCCTGCTCTGGCTGGCCCTGCCCCGGGCGCTTCCGCCGGGAGGCGTGGCCCGCGCTGATCTGCGCTTCGTTGCCCGAACACCGCGCGACGCCAGCGCCCGCACCTTCGGCGCTTTCAACCAGGAGGCCGGCCTCTGGTCCCTCGCCAACTTCTACCCCGTGCTCGCCCGGCAGTTCAGCGACACTGGCTGGGACCGGCGCCCCGTCGACAGCCGCGGCGACTTCGCGGTGACCAGCGTGGGCCTGTACGACGTCACGGTGGAGATTCCAACCGCCTGGACCCTGGTCAGCACCGGCTTGACCGTCAACAGCCTCCCTGCCCGCGCCGGGATGCGCCGCGAGCGGCTGGTGAGCGGCCCGCAACGCGAGTTCTACCTGGGATTCACCCGCGGTCTGCAACGGGCGAGCGCGGTGGTGGATGGCACACGCATCGTCAGTCACTATCAACCGGTGAATACCGAAGCGGGGCGACGGGCATTGCGTTTCGCCGAGCAGGCCCTGCGAGCCTTCAACGCGCGCTACGGCCCCTACCCCATGGCCGAACTCGAGGTGGTGCAGGGCGCGATGACCACCTTTCTGGGCATGGAATACCCTGGCGCGATCCTCATTGAGCAGGCCCTCTACACCGACAACGACCGGGTGCTGGAGACCACCATCGCGCACGAGATCGCCCACCAGTGGTGGTATAGTCTGGTGGGCACCGACGCCCAGGGCGAGCCGTGGATCGACGAAGGGCTTGCCAGCTATGCCCAGGTGCTCTACTACGAAGCCGTGGGCAATGGCGCGCGGGCCGCGGAAGAACTGGAGTACTTCCGCGGCGTCTATCGCCGCCTGCGCGAAGCGAACCGCGACGCGCCCCTGGCGACGCCGCCCGGCGGCCTGCGCGGCAACTACGTTCCCGTGGCCTACGCCAAAGCCGCGCTCTTCTTCCACGCCCTGCGCGGCCAGATCGGCGAGGAGAGCTTCGGGCGCTTCCTGCAGCGCTACCTTGCCGAGGGCAAATACCGCGAAACCGCCGGGCCGGACGTGCTGCGCGCCGCCGAGGCCGCCTGCCAGTGTGAACTGGATGGTCTCTACCGAGACTGGGTGCTCCAGGCCGCCCCGGTGGCGATTCCGTAACGTGCCGCGCAGCCGGTGGGCCCGGGCATGGGGCAACCCGCCCGCTGTTGGGACGCATGGTACCCGCGCGGGAACAGGGCAACCCGGTTACCCCGTGGTTTAAAAGATTGGCTGGGAGGGGGCAGCTCTCCTTGACCCTCCCAGCCATACGCTGAAGAGGCTGTCTCTTATACACATCTGACGCTGCCGACGAGCG
>JAOACN010000077.1 GCA_026417815.1 Chloroflexaceae bacterium
AGATGTGTATAAGAGACAGGTACAGCCCGGCGCCGAGCCAGTCGCCGCGGGTAATCAGGGTAAAGCCCTCATAGCCAAAGGTTGAGAAGGTGGTAAATCCGCCGAGGAGGCCGGTCACCAGGAACAGGCGCAGCGGCTCGCTGAGGGACAGACGGGTGGCGGCGAGGGTCAGCAGGATGCCGATTGTCAGACACCCCAGGACGTTCACGAGGAAGGTGCCGTACGGCCAGGCCGTACCGAGGCGCTGCGCGGCCCAGGTGGAGAGGCCGTAGCGCAGGTTGGCGCCAATCGCGGCGCCGAGCGCAATCGCGACCAGGTTGAGCATCCATCGCCTCCCGCGGAGCGTCAACGTCGTGGGGTGTATTGTACCGCAGATGGCGGAGAACGGGGTTCCACGGGATAGTTTCACGTCCACTACACACGCGCTCACCATAGAGGGCGCGGAGGGGCGCAGAGGGTTGTAGGCGGAGCTGTGCTATCATGGCCCTATGCAATCCCCAATCTCATCTCCTGCTCCGGAGACCGCGGAACTGCGCCAGCGCGCCCTGAGTTTCGTGCTGCTGATGGGGCTGGTCAGCCTGCTGGCCGATATGGTCTACGAGGGCGGGCGCAGCATCAGCGGCCCCTACCTGGCGCTGCTGGGCGCCAGTGGCACGATTGTGGGCCTGGTGGCCGGTGCGGGCGAACTGATCGCCTACGGCCTGCGGCTGGTCTTCGGCTATCTCAGTGATCGGACGCGGCGCTACTGGGCCTTTACCATCGCCGGATACGCCACCACGGCCCTGGTGGTGCCGGCGCTGGCCCTGGCGGGGAGCTGGCAGGCGGCGGTGGTGCTGCTGACGCTGGAGCGTATGAGCAAGGCGCTCCGCAGCCCGGCGAAGGATACGTTGCTCTCCTACGCCACGCGCTCGATCGGCCACGGCAAGGGCTTCGGGCTGCACGAGGCCCTCGACCAGATCGGCGCCATCGCCGCGCCGCTGGCGCTGGCGGCCGTGCTGGCCTGGCGCGGCGACTACCGGCTCGCCTTCGCCCTGCTGCTGATCCCCGGAGCCTTGACGATCCTGGCGCTGCTGGCAGCCCGCGCGCGCTTTCCGCAGCCCGCCGACCTGGCCGGCGCGACGCCGCCGCTGACCTCGCGCGGCTTTACGAGCGACTTCTGGCTGTACCTGGCGGCGGTGGGGCTGATTGCCGCCGGGTTTGCCGATTTTCCGCTGATCGCCTTCCACCTCGAACGGACCGCCGTGGTATCGGCGGCATGGATTCCGGCGCTCTACGCCATGGCCATGGCGGTGGACGCGGGGGCGGCGCTGCTCTTCGGTACGCTGTTCGACCGGATCGGCTATGCCGCGCTGCTGCTGGCGGGGGCGCTGGCACTGGCCTTCGCGCCCCTGGTCTTCCTCGGCGGGCCGGCCCTGGTGGCCGTGGGCATGGCGCTCTGGGGAGTGGGCCTCGGCGCGCAGGAGTCGATCCTGCGCGCGGCGG
>JAOACN010000090.1 GCA_026417815.1 Chloroflexaceae bacterium
TTTGTAGCCCGTCCGGAAACTTTGCCAGCGCGGGAACGGGGCGACCTGCGATCCTGGCGCGACGCGACGGGCAGACCACCAGGGCGCCAGCAGCGGCGATCGCCGCGCGCCTTACATTCGGCGAATCGCTCCCTTCGGCCGGCAGATCCGCCGCCGGCGCACTGGCGAGGCCGTCGGCATTCAGGCGCGGCGCCCCGGCGCGCATCGCTGGCGCATCATCGGGGGCGCACAGGATCAGCGTGCTCGATGTGGTTGCTAAATCGTGGCCCACGGTCATTCGTTGTACCTTCGGACCGGTCGCCCTTGCCGGAGTAGTATACCACGCCGGTTTTACGTCTGTTGCGCCCCTGCTACCGGTGTTGGGTGCGACCGCCCCGGCGGGCAGGCGGGCAAGGCCGGGTTTCCGCTGGTCCCATCAGTATCTGGCCGGAGTATACTGAAGACCACAAATAGCGAGACGAAGCAGTAGGGGCGCGAGGCGCCCGGCTGTTCGCGGTAGCGACGATGCAATGAGGTGTGCTATGACGGTGCACATTGATGAACCATCACAGTATCGCACGCTCACCATGACGGTGCTGATGACACCGGACACGGCGAACTTCGCTGGCAATGTGCATGGCGGGCACATCTTGCGTCTGCTCGACCAGGTGGCGTATGCCTGCGCCTCACGGTTTTCGGGAACCTATGTCGTGACCGTCTCGGTGGATCAGGTGGTGTTCCACGAACGCATCCACGTCGGTGAACTGGTAACGTTTCTGGCTTCCATCAACTACACGGGCAGCACCTCGATGGAGGTGGGCATCCGGGTGGTGGCCGAGAATATCACCAGCCGCACCCAGCGCCACGTGCTGACGTGCTACTTTACGATGGTTGCGGTGGATGAACACGGGCGACCCTGCAAGGTGCGCCAGGTGCCGATCGAGACGCCGGAGCAGCGCCGGCGCTGGGCGGCTGCCAAGCTGCGGCGCGAGTTGCGACGTGAAATCGAGCAGCGCAGCCTGGAGATCCGCCAGCACCCCGAGGAGTTGCTGAGCGAACTGGATAACGAGCCGCATTGACATAAATGGGGAAACCAGGTTTCCCCGCGCCCCGGCCCGGTGGAAACCGCGCGGAAATAGCAGAGGCGCCAGGTTACTGCCTGGCGCCTCTCGATGTTGGTAGCGGCGGTAGGATTCGAACCTACGACCTTCGGGTTATGAGCCCGACGAGCTGCCACTGCTCCACGCCGCGTCGCTTATAGGATAGCAAACTTGTCGTGCCGTGTCAAGGGAAGTCTGTGCCATTCAGGGCTTGTGCAAAGCCCTGTGACAAGCCCCAAACCCGGTTTTTTCGGTGCTTCTGGCGGCTGCGCCTCCCAGGTGGGCAGGGGTGTGGGGAACCCCTCGCAGGTGTAGGGTTTTTCGAGCGGGAACGGGTTTTTAGCATTCCAATGCGCTTTCGATCCTCACCCCCCTGCCCCCCTCTCCACCTACGGTCTGTCTCTTATACACATCT
>JAOACN010000201.1 GCA_026417815.1 Chloroflexaceae bacterium
TCGGGATCCTGGCGGCGAAGCGCGGCCAGCAAAGCGGCTTCATCGGCGTAGATAGAAAGATCGATGGTTGGTCCGGGCATGTGGCATCCCTCCACAGACGATGTGCGTTCAGTATAACACGCCGCCTGTGGACGGCTACGATGTCAGGCCGAAGGGGTGCGACGAAAAGTTCTGCACGTGCCGCGGCCCACCGGCCCGCCGGGAGCCTGAAGGCTCCGGCCAGCCTTGCGAAGGCTACCTCCGTAGCCTGCTGAAGCCGGCGCAGGCCGACTTCGCAGGACGTTAGCCCGCGGCTTCAGCCGCCGGGCGAAGGGGAACGTGCAGAACTTTACGTCGCACCCAGGCCGAAGCACTGGCTGCGCCCGTGCTTCGGCCTGACGGGGAGGGCCAACCCGGCAGACTACGCCGCGACGGCCTCGCGCAGCTTCTGCAGCATCATCGACTCGGGAGCGGCGCCTTCGATGTGGACGATCTCCCCGATCACGGTCTTGGGCACGCCCATCACGGCGTAGCGGTCGCCGAGTTCGGGGAACTCGCTGACCTCGATGCCCTCGGCGCTGACGTGGGGGCTGGCGATGGCCAGGCGGTAGGCCAGCACCACCGCGCGGGGGCAGTAGGGGCAGGTCGGGGTCACAAAGACCTGGAGACGCAGGGGAGCGTTGAGACCCTCCAGAAACGCCGTGGTCGCGGGCATCAGGGAGGTGTCAGCCGCGCCGCCCATCATGCGGATGGTCTCGATCAGGGTGGCGAACTCGTAGCCACTGGGCAGGCCAGCAAACCGCACCCCGTGGTCAACGCGCTCGGCGCCGGCGAAAAACACCACCGTCGGGGCCTTGTCTACACCCAGGGCCGCGGCCCGCTCCGCGTCGGCCTCGATGTCAAGCACTTCGAGGCTGATCTGATCGTGCAGCGCCGCGACCTCATCGAGCAACTCGCGCGCCACTTCGCTATACTCGCCACTCTCCTCCGAGGTTACCAGCACCAGGTGCACCGGTTGCACCAATCCCTCGAAGGCCTCTTGCACCGCGGCCCGGTCCTTGTCCTGTAAGAGACTCATACTCGCAATCCTTTTCGGTTAGCTTGTGGGGTGTCCACTACCAGTTCGATGCCGCAGCCGCGAACGTGGTTACAGCTTACCACACATGGAGGGTTTCGTGGGCGGCGGATGCTGGCCCCGGCAATCAAGCGCAAGACGCGCCCATCACGGCAACCTGACGCGCTCACCTTCGACGACGAGCAAGCCATCTCGGTCGAGATCGGCCACCAGTGCACGCAGCCACGGTTCGTCGGCAGAGGCGTAGTCGGGCTTGAGGCGGGGGCCAAGTTCGACCAGGGGCAGGGCGCCGCCGGGGGGCAGGGCGCGCAGGGCATCAATCACGCGGCCCCGGTACCAGCGTCGCGAGCCAGCGTAGGGTTGGGCCTTGCGCTCGGCAACGCGCCGCGCCGGTAGCGGGTGCACGCCGGCGGCCATGGCCCCTATCAGCGCCTCGTCGGCGGCGGCACGGGCAGCGTAGGCGCGGCAGGCGGGTCGCAGGGGGCAGCGGGGGCAGGCGGGAACGGCGGCGGTGCAGACCAGGGCGCCCAGCTCGATCAGCGCCTGGTTCCAGGCCCAGCCACGGCCTGGCGGCACCAGCGCCGCGCCCAGGGCCAGCAATTCACGATCACCCACCCCGCCGGCCAGCTCGTCAGGGCCGATGCAGGCGCGCCGCAACACCCGGCGGATGTTGGTATCGAGGAAGGCCACGTCCTGCTCGAAGGCGAAACATGCCACTGCCCCCGCGGTGTAGGGGCCAACGCCGGGGAGGCGCCGCAGCGCCGCCACCTCGCGGGGGAAGCTCCCCCCGTGCTCCTCCACAACGACGCGGGCGGTCCGCTGGAGGTTGACGGCGCGACGGTTGTAGCCCAGGCCGGCCCAGAGGCGGATCACTTCCGCCGTGGGCGCGTCGGCGAGCCGTTCGAGGGGGGGAAAGGCCTCCAGGAAGGCGTGGTACTTCGGGACGACCCGCTCCACCTGGGTCTGCTGGAGCATGATCTCAGAAACGAGGATGCGGTACGGGTCGCGGGTGCGACGCCAGGGCAGGTCGCGGGCATTTCGCGCGAACCAGGCGAGCAGGGCCTCGCGGAGGGCCTGAAGCGTCGCTGGAGGCATAGGTGGCTAATCTCCTGTCGCCTTTCCCCCGCTCTCACGGCGGGCCTCGATCACATCGCTGATGCGATTGAGCCGGTCGAGAATGGTGGCGAGCTGGCTGACGCTCTGGAGGGAGAGCACCACGTGTAGCACGGCGCGACCGGCGCGGCGCGTCTGTCCCTGTTCCACCTTCTCGATATTGATGCCCGCCTCGGCAATCACATTAGAAATATCGCGCCAGAGGCCAACGCGATCCCACGACTCGATGCGGATGGGGACGGGGTACCCGCGTGGTTGTTGCCCGCCCCAGGTCACGTCGATGAGGCGGTTGCGATCACGCTCGCTGACGATGGTTCGGCAATCGGCGCGATGAACGGTAATGCCGCGCCCGCGGGTGACAAAGCCGACAATCGGCTCGCCCACTACGGGGTTGCAGCACCTGGCCAGGCGATGGTAGACCGTGCCCACGCCCACCACCTGCACCCCCACCGGCTGGTTGCGCCCGGTGATCGGGGTTGGCGGCAGTTCGAACGACGGATTGGCCGCCCGCTGCTGCTCCTCCTGCTCGGCGAGGGCCTTCTGGGCCACGCTGCGCGCGGTAATCTCACCGGTGCCGATCTGGTGGAAGAGATCCTCGACCGAGCGCGCGCCCGCCAGATCCGCCAGGTGATCGAAACTCACCGTCAGACCGAGCCGCTTAAGTTCCTTCTCGAGCACATCGCGCCCGGCGGCAATATTCTCTTCGCGCTCGGCGCGACGGAAGAAGCGTTTGATGTGGTTGCGGGCGCTCGGCGTCTTAACGAAGTTGAGCCAGTCGCGGCTCGGTCCCTTCGAGGACTTCGAGGTCATAATATCGACGATCTCGCCGTTCTGGAGGCGATAGTCGAGGGGGACGAGGCGACCGTTCACCTTCGCGCCGATGCACTTATGGCCCACTTCCGAGTGGATGTGGTAGGCGAAATCAACCGGCGTCGAACCCTCGGGCAGGTCAATGATCTTGCCTTTGGGCGTAAAGACATAGACCAGTTCCTCGAGTTCGGGCTTGAGGCTCTCGACGAACTCGCGGGCGTCGGTCAACTCAATGCGCCAGGAGATTAACTCGCGCAGCCACTTGATTTTGGCCTCATAATTCTGATCGCTGCGCTGGCCAAAACCCTCTTTATAGCGCCAGTGGGCGGCAATGCCATGTTCGGCGACGTTGTGCATATCCTCGGTGCGGATCTGCACCTCGCAGTAATGGCCGCCGGGGATGATCACCGTCGTATGGAGCGACTGGTAGCTGCTCTCCTTGGGGACGGCGATATAATCGTCGAACTCCGAGAGCACCGGCGTCCACATATTGTGGACCAGGCCGAGGACGCGGTAGCAGGCGCCCTTGGCGCGGTCGGGGTCAGACTCCTGCACAATGACCCGAATGGCAAGCTGGTCGTAGATGCGCTCCAGCGGAACGCCCTTGCGCTCCATTTTGCGCCAGATGGAGTAGATATGCTTGGGGCGGCCGGTGACCTGGGCGCGGATGCCCTCCTTCTCCAGGGCCTCCTTCATACGCTTGATGACGCGCTGAATGATCCGCTCGCGGGCCTCCTTGCGCATGGCCAGACCCGCCGCGATCTCCTTGTAGCGCTCGGGGTAGAGCGTCTTGAAGGCCAGATCTTCAAGTTCGGACTTGACCTGCCACATCCCCAGGCGGTGGGCCAGAGGGGCATAAATATCGAGGGTCTCGCGGGCCACGCGGCTCTGCTTGAGAGGCGGCATGACGCTCAAGGTGCGCATATTGTGCAGCCGGTCGGCCAGTTTTATCAGAATGACGCGCGGATCGTCGGCGGTGGCGATGAACATTTTGCGGTAGGAACCGGCCTGAAGCTCCTCCTTGGTCTTGTTCTCCAGCCCCGACAGCTTGGTGACGCCATCAACCAGGTGGGCGATCGTATCGGAGAAGAACCGCTCAATGACCTCCAGGCTGACGCCGGTATCTTCGACCACATCGTGGAGCAGCGCGGCGGCGACCGACTCGGCGTCCAGGCGCAGGTCGAGAATGATCGCTGCGACCGCGACCGGGTGGTCAATGTAGGGTTCGCCACTCTGCCGGTACTGGCCACTATGGGCAATGGCGGCCAGGGCATAGGCGCGGCGCACCAGGTCGGTATCGGCATCGGGGAGGTACGATTGGAGCCGGGCGATCAACGCCTCGACGGTGGGGCTGTGGTAGGCGTCGAGGTAGGCGGCGCGCACGCTCTCTACGCTGGCGTCGGGCTGCTCCTGCTTGCGCAGATGTTCGACAATCGACTCGATAAAGGGGTGCTGAAGAATCGGGTGGCGGGTCAGAATCGCGGCTTCGGAAGGTTCTTCGCGCGGCTGCGGCGCGGAACGGCGCTGCCCCCCCGCTACGCCCTGTGACGCCAGACCGGTTGTTTGCGTGACGGGTTGCCCGCCGACGGCGATGGCGGTGTCGCTTTCCATAGCCGCTCTTCCTCTTGTTCTGGGGGTGCGAGGCGACGGATCGGGGTCGTCTCACTGTGGGCAGCCACGTGGCGCCCCCTCCGTTGATCACGAACGCGGTCGGCGTGTACCGCCCGACCGCGCCTGAACCTCTCGCGATCCTCCGCGACCGCAACGTATGCGCAGGTTATTGCTTTACAGCATAGCACCGCGGCGATCGCTTGTCAAGAAACGTGAACCCCTGACAGGGCTGATGCAACGTCCTCCTCCAGCGGGGGGATTGGGGCGGCGTAGCCGCCCGATACGGTCATGGTTCGCTGGTTCTGGCGGCGTAGCGCCAGAACCAGCGAACCCAGGGGGATCCAGGGCTTGCCCCGACACGTTAGCCCTGCAACCTGCGCTTGTTCAGAGTTACCGCAGAGCACGCCGAAGATGAGTCTTCAAAAACTCTCCGCGTCCTCCGCGGTGAGTAGTATCACGCCTGGCGTTGCAAACGGGCGTAGAACTGGCGGCGCAGGGCATTGAGGCGCTGGCGGTAGGCGGGGTCGTTCAGCGCCTCGATCGACATCAGCAGGGCGTCTTCGCCATTGTCGGTGTAGTAGCGGCGGCGCGTACCGACGACGGTAAAGCCATATTTGAGGTAGAGACGTTGCGCGGCGTCGTTGCTGACCCGCACTTCCAGGGTGATCATGCGGGCGCCAAGCTCGTAGGCCTGGTCAATCAGTCCATTGAGCAGCAGTTCGCCAATCCCGCGGCGGCGGTAGGCTGGATCCACGGCGATCGTGGTGACATGCGCCTCGTCTGCGCTGAGCCAGAGACCCCCGTAGCCAACGATGGGGGCGGAGGTTGCCACGTTGGGTTGGACCGGTTGGGCCATGAAGGCGCCAAACAGTTGCGACAGGAAACCGGAGCGGCGCGGGGGCGCGGGTGACGTTCCCTGCGGTGGCGGCGCAGGGCTGGCGCGGGCGACGAGGTAGCGGCAGCGCTGGGTATCGCGGAGTTCGCGGCGGTAGGTGCTGGCCGCCCAGGGGATCGGGAAGCTCTGGGCCTCGATCTGCTGGACCGCCGGAATATCCTCCTCCTTCATTGGCTCGATGAAATAATACATCGTCTACAGGTGGTTGGGGTCGTAGAGCCGCGCCAGCGGCGCGGCTCTACGGGGGCCGGGCCGCCGGCGCGACTCTACGGGGGCCGGGCCGCCGGCGCGACTCTACAGGGGCCGGGCGCCGTTGGGGTTAACGACGAATAGGCTCTGGTAGGCCCCGTCCTTACCAAAGCCGCCGCCGGTCTGGAAGACGCCCGTAACTTCGACCGCGCCCCAGACGTAGCTGTTATTCGGCCCCAGGTTGAGCAGGGCCGATTGATCGGGCGGAAAGCCCTCCATCCAGATCGGATTGCCGAGGGGCTGGGGGCTGGAGCCGTCTTCCTCGGTGCTGATCCCTTCGGCGAGCACGTAGATCACCCCGTTCCAGAAGTAGTAGCCCTGGGTGGTCACCGTCTGGCCGTTATAGCGTTCGGGATTACGCTGCAGTTCAAAGAAGGAGACCTTACCATCTTCGAGGGGGCGATCATCAATGCGCTGCTCGACGCGGCGCACCCGTTCGATCGGCTCGGCGCTCTTGACGTTCAACTGGTACTGGTACTGGCCGCCGGGGCCGTAACCGCCGTTCGCCGCGAACTCCCCGCGCACGCGCACAAAGCCGTACACTGCGTCACCCGGACGGTGGAGATGTTCGGTGACCTCGGCGGGAAAACCTTCCAGCCAGATTGCATCGCCCAGGGGCTGGGCATCGAGGCCATTGTCGAGGGTGCTGACCCCCAGGGCCAGCACCGAGGTGGACGGATCGCCGGGGCGCCAGACATAGGCGCCATCAACGGTGATCTCCTTGCCGGCGTAGGCGCCGGGGTTGGCAGTCACCTGCTGGACGTAGAGGCTGGCGCCGGGGCTGCCCGGCTGGCTGCCGCAGGTGGCCAGCAGAGGCAGGGCGCCAAGCAGCGCCACCAGCAGAACGATGGCATGCCAGGGCTTTGGGATCATACGAAGATCCTCCATGGAGCGTCTGGGTGATTTTGGATGTGAGAGTTGGATCTGGAGGGATCACACTTGGATCCTATCCGGATAACCTGGTTATCCCATCCTTTTCTGGGATGGCTACGCCCTCACAGTCCCCTCCCTCAGGGAGGGGCGTGGGGAAACCCGGTTTCCCCACCTTCCTACAGAAGTTATTCGGATGGGCACGTACCTCTACTTTGTCACTTGCCGCGGCTTCCGCTGCGAGGAGGTTCGGAGGGGTGCAACCCCTCCGAGTTTTCCCCTTCCTGATGCGGCGCGGCTTCGCCGCGCCGCATCAGGAAGGGAAGATCTTCGGGAGCCTGCGGCCCCTGCAACCCTCGCCAGCGGCAACGTGACCAGGTAGGGTTACTCGGCATCACCACGGGCAACCACATCCAAAATCTACAATCCGGAATACAACCGGGCGCTGCCCCGCGCCAGGCGCGAGACCGAGGCACAGCGCAGTGCCAGACATCGGCGTAGGAGGTTGGGCGAAGCAGCGTTCGAGCGCAGGGCAGATGCCCGCAGGATTATACCAGAAGGGTTCGTAGGGAGCAAACCGGCTGACCGAATCGCCATCTGCGACCAGGAATATTCTTGACAGCCCGACTCGACGTTAGTATTATTAGCCTACCTATGGGGTTAAGTTCTCCATATTCCGGTTCGACACAGCACATCGGGGCTGGCGCAACGTAGTCGCCCCGCTCGGTGCACATTAACAACTGCATAGGAGGCCACTGTGATAGATCTACTGTGGGTCGCGCTGGCCCTGGTAGTGGGCCTGGGCATCGGCGCCGGGCTGGGGGTTGCCTATGTCAACCACGGCCTCAACTCCCTCGCTCAGCAGAAAACCGCTGAAGCCCGCCTGTTGCTCGAAGAGGCGCGATCCCAGCAAAAGGAAATTTTGCTCCAGGCAAAGGATGAGGCCCTGCGCATCCGTAACGATGCCGAGGCGGAGTTACGCGAGAGCCGCCAGGGCTTACAGAAGCAGGAAGAGCGCCTGCAACGCAAGGAGGAGAACATCGATCGGAAGCTCGAGGGCTTGGAACGGCGTGAACGTCAACTCCAGAGCCGCGAGCGCCAGATCGAGCAGTTGCACCAGGAAGCTGAACGCCTTAAGCTCCAGCAGGTGACGGAGCTTGAGCGGATCTCGCAACTCGGGCGCGACGAGGCGCGGGCGTTGATCCTGGCCCAGGTCGAGCGCGAGACACGCGACGAGGCAGCGCGTCGCATTCGCGAGATTGAGCAGCAGGCGCGCGATGAGGCCGAAAAGACGGCGCGCAAGGTGATCGGCCTGGCGATCCAGCGCTGCGCCAGTGACTACGTCGCTGAAGTGACGGTCTCGACGGTGAACCTGCCAAGCGAAGAACTCAAGGGGCGGATCATCGGTCGTGAGGGGCGAAACATCCGCGCCTTCGAACAATTTACCGGCGTGGATATTATCGTTGACGACACCCCTGAGGCTGTGACGCTCTCGTGCCATGACCCGGTACGCCGGGAAGTGGCGCGGGTGGCGCTGATCAAACTTCTGAAGGACGGGCGCATCCATCCGGCCCGGATCGAAGAAGTGGTGCAGAAAACACAGCTTGAGCTTGAGCACGTGATGCGCGAGGAGGGTGAGCGGGTCGCCTACGAGGCGAACGTGCAGGGCCTGCACCCGGATCTGATCAAGCTGCTTGGACGGCTGAAGTATCGCACCAGCTATGGTCAGAACGTGTTGCAACATTCGCTGGAATGTTCGCTCCTGGCCGCGCATATGGCTGCCGAACTCGGCGCCAATGTCAACGTCGCCAAGACGGCCGCCCTGCTCCACGACATCGGCAAGGCCGTCGATCACGAGGTGCAGGGGCCCCACGCTCTCATCGGCGCCGATATCGCCCGGCGCCTGGGGCGCTCCCCGGCGATTGTGCACGCCATCGCCGCGCACCACTACGACGAAGAACCGACCACCGTCGAGGCGTTTCTGGTCATCGCTGCCGATGCGATCTCGGGCGGGCGCCCCGGCGCGCGCCGCGAGACGCTCGACCTGTATATCAAGCGCCTGGAAGCCCTGGAGACCGTTGCCACGTCGTTTCCAGGCGTGCAACGGGCCTTCGCCGTGCAGGCGGGCCGCGAGGTGCGCGTGATGGTCCAACCTGACCAGATCGATGATCTTGCCAGTATTCACCTCGCCCGCGATGTCGCCAAAAAGATCGAGGAAAGCCTGCAATATCCCGGTCAAATCAAGGTGACAATTATTCGCGAAACGAGAGCCGTTGACTACGCGCGCTGACCATAGCTGTGGTGACAGGCTGCCGGGCCCGCCCGCCGGTCTGTCACCCCGATTTCCAGGATTGCGCCGCTGCGCTCCGACTGCTTGTGGTACAATTTAAGACCTGACAGCTTGCTGCGTACCACCCCATCTCACGAGAGGAGGCAAGGCTGCGATGAGCCTTGAGACGCGGTCTGATGACCAGCCTGTCGTATCGGACCCAAGCAACACAGAGGAGGACCACATGACCAACTCTCAGCAGCTGCCTATCGCTCGCGCTGTTGGCGCCGCCGCCCCTCAGGGCGTCGAAACCCAGCGCTCAGCAGAGGTGCTGAAGGTGTCGACGCGCTCGCGCCCGAGTGCCGTGGCCGGGGCCATCGCCGGTGTCATCCGTGAGAATGGGATGGCCGAGGTGCAGTCGATCGGCGCGGGCGCAACCAATCAGGCCATTAAGGCCGTCGCGATCGCCCGAAGCTACCTGAACGAGGAAGGGATTGATATCGTCTGCGTGCCTTCGTTTATCGACGTGGCCATTGATGAAGAAGAGCGTACCGCCATCCGTCTGCTCATTGAGCGACGATAGTGCCTGGACCGCGTCACCTCCTGCCTGCCCTCGCCGCCCGCGAGGGCTTTTTTTTGCCTCTTGCCTGTACCGGCGTTGCCTGTACAATGAGGTGAAACGTATGGTTCAGGCCCGCGTGTCCGAGCCTGACCATCGCTCCGCTGTTCCCCAGAACCGGTCTGTGGAGCTGTGGAGGTGTAGAGCTGTGGAGCTGTGGAAACGTCTCGATCACTACTCCTGAACCAGGCCCGAGGCGCGGTTCAACCCTGCCCGACATTCTGGCTATTACCTCCACGCCTCCACACCGGTTTGCATGTGAATCCTGTCCGCGAGCGCCTGTCGATCGTGAGATGCATATGGACGAGATTGCCGCCTTTCTCCGTACCTACCCGCCGTTCGATCAACTGCCGCCCGAGGCGGCGATGCTCGCCGCTGAGCATATTCAGATCGAGTACTTCCCCGCTCATCACGATGTGTTGACCTTTGGCGGCCCTCCGGCCGAGTTTCTCTACATCGTCCGCAAGGGCATGGTTGATTTTGTGCGCGAGGAAGAGGGCGAAGTGCTCGTCTTTGACAGCCTCGGCCCCGGGGAAGCCTTCGGCTACCCCTCGCTCATTCGCCGCCGCTCGCCCATTGTGACCGTGCGAACCCGCACCGAGGTGCTGGCCTACCTGCTCCCCGCCGAGATTTTCTACCACCTCCAGGCTGAATATCCGCTCTTTGCCAGCTATTTCGCCGCCTCGGCCCTCCACCGGCTCACCTCCGCCGTGCGGAGCCGTCATCAGACCGCCGAACCTTCCCTTTTCCAGACCAGGCTCCAGGAACTGATCAGTCACCCGCTGATCGCCATCCGTCCTGATGCCACGGTGCGCGAAGCGGCCCAGTTGATGCGCGACCATAATGTGAGTTGTTTGCTGGTCAATCTGCCGCCCTACGAGATCTATGACCAGAACTCGGGGATCATCACCGACCGCGACCTGCGCAACCGGGTGCTGGCCGCCGGTCTGCCCGATAGCACGCCGCTGCGCCAGGTGATGACCACACCCGTCGTCTCGCTGCCCGCCACGGCCCTGGCCTTTGAGGCCATGCTGCTCATGCTTGAGCGCCATATCCACCATCTGCCAGTAACCCGCGACGGCGTGGTGGTGGGCATGGTGACCCATACGGACATTCTGCGCCGCCAGAGTAATAGCCCCCTCTTCCTGCCGCGCCAGCTCCAGCGCGCCCATAGCCTCGAGGAATTGCGGAGCTACGGCGACCAGGTGACCGCGGCCGTCGGCGCTCTGCTGGACGCCGGGGTGCGCGTCTCGGACATCGGGCGCGTCGTGGCGGTGGCCCACGATGCCCTCATCCAGCGCATCCTGCGCGATGTCGAAACCGAGCTTGGCCCGCCGCCCGCGCCGTATGCCTGGCTCGTGCTGGGCAGCGAAGGACGCTACGAGCAGACCCTCCGCACCGACCAGGATAACGCGCTGATCTACGCCGATGAGCATCCACCCGATGCCCCCGAGTACTTCCGCGTCCTGGCCGAAACGGTGGTGGAACGGCTGGTCGCCTGTGGCTTCCCGCGCTGCCGGGGCAATGTGATGGCCTCCAATCCGCAGTGGCGCCAGCCCCTCTCGGTCTGGCAGGCGACCTTTGCCCACTGGATCGATGTGCCCGATGAAGAGGCCCTCTTGCGCTCGGGGATCTTCTTCGACTTTCGCCAGATACACGGCACCCTCTATGCCGAGGGCGGCCTGCGCCCGATCATCACCCGCGCCCGTGGCAATAAGATCTTCCTGGGCCGGCTGGCCCGCGCCGCGTTGCGCAATCCGGCCCCGTTGAACCTGTTTCGCAACGTGGTGCTCGAGCGCCGCGGCGATCAAAAGAACCTGATAGACCTCAAACATCGCGGCACTGCGATGGTGGTGGATCTGGCCCGCATCTTCGCCCTCGAAGCCGGGTGCATCGACACCAGCACCGTCGGGCGCCTGCGCCGCTCGTGGCCCGCGGCCAGCATCGGCGAAACCGAGGCCGAAAGCCTGGTCAGCGCCTTTGAACTGCTCAGCCTGCTGCGCCTGCGCCACCAGCGCGCCCAGATCGAGCGCGGCGAAGAGCCGACCAATCTGATCGTGTACACCGATCTGAGCCCGCTGGAACAGCGGGAACTCAAGGAGTCACTCCAGGCCATCGCCCGTGTCCAGCGGGGAATCGCGACGGTCTATCAGACCGGACGGATCGCGGGATGACGCAACGGCGCGAAGACGCAACGTGGTTGGTGTATCGCTTTTGAGGCTTTGCCCCCTGCCTCACAGCAGTCGCGGGTGAGCGGAAAGCCGTGGTTCAAGGGATGCCAGATGGGTGTCCAGGCGTTCCTGGACACGTCCCTGTTCGCGCCGAGGGACGCGCCGCGTTGCCCCACGCCGAAGCTCCCGCCGGGCCGTGCCGGGTGCGCAAGGGGGAAAACAATGAGGTTACCCTGGCAACGCAAGCGGGCGGTGCCCGAACTGGTGCGCGCCTACGAAGTGGGACCGTGGCCCGATGGGCGTTCGTACTGGCGCGATGTGCGCTACGTGGTGCTCGATGTCGAGACCAGCGGCCTCGACGCCCGGCGTGACGCGCTCCTGGCCGTGGGCCTGGTGGAGATCGAACAGGCGCGTGTCCGCCTTGATCGCCGCTGGTACTCGCTGATCCGTCCGCCCGCGGGGTTGCTGGTTGAGGCTTCCTCCATCCGCATCCACGGCCTTATGCGCGCCGATCTGGCCGATGCCCCGCCTATTGATGCGGTGCTCCCGGAATTGCTCGAGCGCCTCGCCCAGCGGGTGCTGGTGGTGCACGTCGCGCGCATTGATGTGGGCTTCCTCAATCAGGCTCTCGACCTGAGCTACGGCACGCGCCTGCACGGCCCGATTCTGGACACCGCGCGCCTCGCGGCGACGCTGCACCAGAATGCCCAGTTGCTCGGCCAGGTCAGCCGCGACATGCCTGTCCCCGCAATTCAGCTCCGCGCCCTGGCCATCCAGTACAACCTGCCGGTCTATCCCCAGCACGACGCCCTCAACGACGCCCTGACCACGGCTCAACTCTTCCTCGCCCAGGCAACCCACCTGGAGCATCAGGGCATTCGTACCCTGCGGGCCCTGCTGCGCGCCGGGGGCGTGCAGTCGCGGTGAGTCGCGCAGGAGCTTTCCAGGGAGGGCTTCGCCCTCCCTGAAACCCTCTTCCCCGACCATGTGCGTAACCCTACCGGGTCACTTTGCCCCCGGCGGGGGGGGTTGCGAGGGCCACAGGACCTCGAAGATCTTCCCTTCCTGGCGCGGCGCGCCAGGAAGAGGAAAGTTCGGGGGGCAGCCCCCCTCCGAACCTCCTCGCAGCGGAAACTGCGGCAAGTGACAGGGTAACGGGGCTTGCGAGACATACCACGGAGAAAACATGACCCATACAAACATCCCAAATACAAATGAGTTCGCCATCACCGTGGCGACGGTCAATGGCTCCGGCAGCGCGACGGCCAACCAGGCCATCCTGCGGGCCATCTTCCGCATGGGCATCCCGGTGAATGGCAAGAACATCTTTCCCTCAAATATCCAGGGTGAACCTACCTGGTTCACCATCCGCGTCAGCGCCCGGGGCTACAGCGCCCGTCCCGCCGAGGCCCCCATTCTGATCGCCTTCAACCCCCGCACCGCCGAGGCCGACCTGGCGGCCCTGCCTGCCGGCGGGATCTGCCTGTACCCCGAGGATGGCCCCTGGCGTCCCCGGCGCGATGAGGTGACCGGCTATCCCCTGCCGGTCAGGGAGATCGTCGCCGCGAGCGGCTTCGAGCCGCGCATGCGCGAGTATGCCGCCAACATGGTCTACGTGGGCGCGCTGGCCGCCCTGATCGGCATCGAGCTTGAGCATATCCGTGGCGCCCTGCTGCACCACTTCAAGGGCAAGGCGCAGCCCGCGGCGCTGAACTTCGGCGTGGTGCGGGCCGCCTACGAGCATTTCGTAGCCGCCTATCCCCAGGCGCTCGCCGCGCCGCGCTTCCGCCTGGCGCCGTTGCCGGCGACAGAGGGCAAGATCCTGATTGATGGCAACACCGCCGCCGCCCTCGGGGCGATCTTCGGCGGCGTGAGCTTCCTCGCCTGGTACCCGATCACCCCGGCCACCAGCCTCGCCGACGCCCTCGGCGCCTACCTTCCGCGCCTGCGAACCGCCCCCGATGGCCATCCCACCTATGCCATCGTGCAGGCCGAAGACGAGATCGCCGCTCTGGGCATGGCCGTCGGCGCGGGGTGGGCCGGCGCCCGCGCCATGACCTGCACCTCCGGCCCGGGCCTCTCGCTGATGACCGAGTTCGCCGGCCTGGCCTACTTCGCCGAGGTCCCCTGCGTCGTCTGGGACGTGCAGCGCGTCGGTCCCAGCACCGGCCTGCCGACGCGCACCGCCCAGGGCGATCTGCGGGCCGCCGCCTTCCTCGGCCACGGCGACACGCGCCATGTTGTTTTGCTGCCGGGGAACGTGGCCGAGTGCTTCGAGTTCGGCTGGCGCGCCTTTGACCTGGCCGAACGCCTCCAGACGATCGTCTTCGTCCTCAGTGATCTCGATCTGGGCATGAACCTCTGGACCAGCGATCCCCTGGTCTATCCCGACGCGCCCATGGACCGGGGCAAGGTGCTGAGCGCCGCCGACCTGGAACGCCTCGGCAGCTTCACGCGCTTCGCCGACCCCGAGGGCGACGGGATCGGCGCCCGAACCCTGCCCGGCAACCCCCATCCGCTCGCTGCCACCCTCAGCCGTGGAACCGGGCACAATGAACGCAATGTCTACAGCGAGCGCCCGGAGGACTGGAAGGCCAACATGGACCGCCTGAGTCGCAAGTACGAAACGGCGCGGCGGCTCGTGCCTCAGCCGGTCGAGGAGGAAGATCCTGAGGCGACGGTGGGCCTGATCGGTTACGGCTCGACCGAGGCGGTGATCCGCGAGGCGCGCGACCTGCTGCGCGCCCGAGGGCTGCCCACCAGCTTCCTGCGCCTGCGAGCCTTGCCCCTGGGCGAGGCGGCGCGCCACTTCGTGGCGCGGCACCGGCGCTGCGTCGTGGTGGAACTGAACCACGCCGGCCAGATGCGCGACCTGTTGCGCGTCCACTGCCCCGAGCACGCCGCGCGCCTGCTGAGCGTGGCCCACAGCGACGGCCTGCCCCTCACGGCAGAGTTTGTTGCGGAGGCGGTGCGGGAATTGGTATGATTGATCCAGAAACAAACGTCAGTGAAATCCTCAAGCGTAAACCGGGGCGCATCAAACGGGCAAAACTCGAACCAGGCTCGCCGTCGTGGGATGAAATTGCGCAGTTGACGTGGAAGGACATCGAGGAGGGTGTTCGACAGGGCAAACCTGGCTTCAGGACCACTCGCGAAGGACCAACTTGATGCTCCCGCGAACCATCGGGCGTTACCAGATCCGGAGCGAACTGGGCCGCGGCGGCATGGCCGTGGTCTACCGGGCCTACGATCCGGAGGCCGAGCGCGAGGTGGCAGTAAAGGTGCTGCCCCGCGAACTGCTGCACGACCCTGCCTTCCGCGCCCGCTTCCGGCGCGAGGTAGAGGCCGTCGCGGCCCTCGAACATCCGGCTATCGTGCCCCTCTATGACTCCGGCGAACACGAGGGCCAGCCGTACATGGTCATGCGCCTGATGACCGGCGGCTCCCTGGCGGACCGCCTGCTGTCTCTTATACA
>JAOACN010000236.1 GCA_026417815.1 Chloroflexaceae bacterium
GCGTGCCCAAGACCGTGATCGGGGAGATCGTCCACATCGAAGGCGCCGCTCCCGAGTCGATGATGCTGCAGAAGCTGCGCGAGGCCGTCGCGGCGTAGTTTGCCGGGTTGGCCCTCCCCGTAAGGCCGAAGCACTGGCTGCGCCAGTGCTTCAGCCTGACATCGTAGCCGTCCACAGGCGGCGTGTTATACTGAACGCACATCGTCTGTGGAGAGATGCCACATGCCCGGACCAACCATCGATCTTTCTATCTACGCCGATGAAGCCGCTTTGCTGGCCGCGCTTCGCCGCCAGGATCCCGATGCCTGTACCTGCCTGGTCAAGCGCTTTGCGCCGCTGGTCTACGCCCGCGCCCTGCGCCTCACCGGCGACCCTGACGAGGCCGAGAGCGTGTTGCAATCCACGTTCATCAAGGTCTGTGATGCGTTGCCGGGCTTCGATGGCGCCAGCAGCCTGGGCACCTGGATCTATCGTATCGCGACCAACGAGGGGTTGATGGTGCTGCGGCGGCGCAAGCCGCAGATTGCTCTCGATGATGTCGCCGATAACCTCCAACCCGAGGAGGTGCCCCACCAGTTCCACGCCTGGTCGCCCGACCCGCAGCGCGTCGCGCTCGACGGCGAACTGCGCGCGCAGATCGAGCGGGCCATCGCCGCGTTGCCCGAGCAGTTGCGCGTGGTTGTGCTCTTGCGCGATGTTGAGGGGTTGAGCACCGAGGAAACGGCGGCGCAGCTCGGCATCAGTCGGGGCGCCGTCAAGGTGCGCCTGCCCCGGGCCCGCCTGCGTCTGCGCGAGGCGCTCGCCGATTACCTCGCCGCCCGATCGGAGGGTCATGCATGAGCCATTCGGGCCATTCGCACGATCTGGAACGCTGCCGCGAACTGGTAGCGCAGCTTAACGACTACCTGGACGGCGAACTCCCCGCCGATCTCTGCGCCGAGTTGGAGCAGCACCTGGCCGATTGCCCCGATTGCCGCGTGGTGCTCGATACCCTCGGCCAGACGGTGCGTATTCTCCACCATCTCGATGAGTCTCCCCCTCCGGCGCTGCCCGCCGAGCTGGAGGCCCGCCTCCTTGCCAGCCTGAGGTCGGGGCAGGCTCTGTAGGGCGACCCGCAGGGTTGCCCTACAGCCTGATACGCCAGCGAGACTTCGTCTCGGCAGGGCTTTCGGAGGGGCGCAGCCCCTCCGATCCCCCCTAGAATGAGAAGTTCCGTCGGAGTTCCAAAATCCAAAATGCCCTCACACGCACCCCAGGCGCTGCATCGCCTCGTGGGTGGTCAGGTGAATGCGCTCGGGGCCGATCTTCTCTACAAAATGGGCCCGCTTCAGCCCGTCCATCACCGGCCCCTTGATCTCGGCCAGGTGCAGTTCCACCCCCGCGTCGCGCAGTTCCTGGATGAGCGACTCCAGCGTGTGCAGCGCGCTCGAGTCGATGAAGTTGATCGCCGAGCCGATCAGCACCAGGTGCTTTACCTCGGGCCGCTCGGCCACGATCCGCAGCAGAGCGTTCTCCAGGTAGCGCGTGTTAGCGAAGTACAGGCTCTCGTCCACCCGCACCGCCACCACGTGGGGCCAGGTCTGCACGTCGTAGCGCAGAATGTTGCGGTACACTTCACTCTCCCCCAGGCCTGTCTCTTATACACATCT
>JAOACN010000239.1 GCA_026417815.1 Chloroflexaceae bacterium
TGTGTATAAGAGACAGGCGCCACGGTCCAGTGGCCCTGGGGCGGGCCCTGGAGGGCGTGATCCATCAGGATGGGCGAGACCGTGGTCTCGGATGGCTCGACGATCTCGGGGGACATTGGCACGCTCCTGGCGCGGATGATACCATTTTGGATTTTAGTGTCCGGCGCCCCGATGAGACGTGTCGATGGGGCGCAAGTACGTTTCTCATAAGGAATCGGTACTGGCGTGGCATCATTGTAGCACAGAGCATTCCAGCCCATTGCCGGCGCGTGAGAAGCAGGGTCGCGTCAACGTCCCCTCCTGGACACCTTCCACGGGCAGAAGTATGGTCAGGCAAAGGACGGATCAGCAACCAGCTCCGGCCGCAGCACATAGGCCCACCAGTTGTTCAGCACGCCATCAGTCTCGCCGGGGGCGCGGGGGAGGTGCGCCAGCCACCAGAGGTGATGCAGGCGCATGTTTCCCCCGCCCCATTCGCTGGCGTCCATCATTCGGGGCGGGGCGCTCAGGTCGGGGAAGTTGTACCAGGCGTCGGCGTGGCACAACACCGGGCGCGGGTTGCCCCAGTCGTAGTCGCTGAGGCTGTTGGGCGCGAAGTGGACGTTGCCGCACTCGGCGCGACCGGGGTGGGTCAGGTCGTAGCGGGTGAAGCGTTCCCACAGGTTGCGTTCGCCGCGCCGCCCGCGGTAAACGTGGGTCATAATCGACTCGACCCGGTGCCCGAAGTTCTCCAGCATACAGCCAACGTCGCGTTCGTAGTTGAAGCCCATCACCACGAACCGCCGCGCGCAACGCTCGCTGCCCGCCAGGGGCGGCGAATTGCACCAGAAGGCCCCCGCGCCGGCCATGTGGCTCTCGTAGTAGCCGGCGTAGGGAAAGGCGAAGAGCCAGACCTCGTCAATCTCACCCGCCAGCACCTTCTGGGGGATGGCGAAGTCGTCGAGCAGACGATGGTAATCCGCCGCGTCGGGCTGGTGAAAGCCTCCCCGGCGCGCCCAGCATGTCAGATACTGTTCGTCGTTGTAGGCGAAGCCGTCAACCTTCACCGGGTAGCCATCCACCAGGTGGTGTTCGACAATGGTGTAGCGGGCGATGCCCCCGGAGCAGGCGTGCAGGTCGGCGATGTACTGCCGGGCCAGCAGTTCGGGGTCGTGCCAGCCGAAATGCGCGTGCAGCCGCCGCCCGCCGCGGGTTTCCAGCACCGGGTCGTGGACGATCATCGCCACGCGCAGGTCAACCGGCGCGACGCTGGCCGGGCGCTCCCAGACGGAAGGCGCCGCAGGCGCGGGCGGGCGACGTTTGCCGAAGAGCCAGTCAAACATATTCTATACGGGAGGGTCTGGGAGGGCGTAGCCCTCCCGGGAGAATCCTTTTGCGTAACCTTTCGGGGGAGGTGCGGAGGTCGCAGCCCTCCGCGATCCGCTGGTTCCGCCCGCCGCAGGCGGAACGGAGATTGCGGGGAGGCGCAGCCTCCCCGCGCCTCTCCACACAGCGATGTAGGTGCGATCTCCGTATCCGGTGTCACCTCATCGCAACGGCATACGCCCGCTCCGCTATGATCGCCAGGTTCGCCCAGGCATAGCGCGCCGCTGCCTGGCGCGCCCCGGCGGCGAGGCGGGCGCGCAGGGCCGGATCGTCGAGCAGGCGCAGGGCGGCGGCGGCCAGGGCGCCCGGGTTGCCGGGGGGCGCCAGCAGGCCGCTCCGTTCATGCTCGATGAACGCGCGCGCCTCGCCTACGTCGCTCGCTACCACCGCCAGCCCGGCGCCAAGCAGTTCGAGCAGTTTGGCCGAACAGCGGGCGCGGTTGATCAGGGTGTCGCGGGCGGGGGCCAGGGCGATCCGGGCCTCGGCGAGCGCCGCGGGGATCTGCGCCGGGTCGAGCCACCCCCGTTCGTCGAGCATGGCGGCGAAGCCTGCCCGTTCCGCCCGGGCGCGTAGCTCCCGCTCCTCGCCGCGTTCGCCCCGTCCCACCACGATCAGTCGCGCCTCGGGTCGCCGCAGGTGAATGGCCGCCAGGGTGGCCGCCAGTTCCGCCATGTCCAGCTCCCAGAAGCGGGTGTAGAGCACCAGGGCCGGCGACGCCCCGCCGTCCACATCGGGCGCGGGGGACGCGGGTGGCGCGGCCAGGCCATTGGGCAGGTAGAAGACCCGCTCCGGCGCGACGCCCATGGCCCAGACCAGGCTCTCGAGGGTGCGGCTGGCGACCGTAACCGCGGCGGCGCGGCGGGGCAGGTCGCGTTCCTGCCAGGCGAAGAGCCGTTTGGCGTAGCCCGGATAGGGCAGCAGGTCGTTCCAGCCGCCCCGGCCCTCCCAATCATCGGCGTCCACGACGAGGGGCAGGGCGGGCCGCAACGCGCGGGCAAAGAGCGCGGCGAGGCCGCCAAAGCCCCGTGGCTTGAACAGGTGCAGCAGGTCGGGCCGTTCGGCCAGGGCCTGGCGGAGCATGGCCCCACTCTGGTGCAGCGCCCCGGCGGGACCGGGGCGGAGGGGCGCCGTGTGGATGACCGGCACGCCGTCGTGCACGATGCGGGCGCCGGCATCCTCGGGGTTGTGCACCGGGGGCGCCACGATGCTCACCGCGTGGCCGCGGCGGGCGAGGACGCGGGCCAGCGGCAACATGCGCGCCAGCAGCGTCCCCTTGGGACGAATGCCGAACGGCGCCAGCATGACGATGCGCATCGTGGAGATGAAGGGAGTGAGGAGACCTCACGGCTCTTTAAGATAGTGTTCACATCTACCGAACACGTTCACACCGCAGAGGGCGCGGAGAGGCGCAAAGGACTTCGAAAAGCTCATCCTCTCCGTTCCTCTGCGTGCTCTGCGGCAAATCTGAACATGTACGTCCTAAAGATCTATGAGGTCTCGCCCGCTTATCTCTGCCGCCCGGCGTGAATAATCTCCATCATCTCGTCCACCCGCGTGACCTTCACGCGCGGGCGACCCTGGGCGGCGCCCCGGCTGGTCTCGTGCGTATCGAGCGTCTTCCAGTCCTCGTAGCTCACGAAGTCTACGCCGCGCTCGCGCAGCAGGCTCTCGATGTCGCCATCGCCGGGCGCGGGGGTCAACAGCGGCACATCTTCCAGCATCAGGGCGACCGTGGCGGCGGCATCGGGCTTATTGGTGCCGATCACCCCCGAAGGGCCGCGCTTGGCCCAGCCGACCACGTATTCGCCGGGCACCGGCTCGCCGGTGGCGGGATCGATCACCCGCCCGCCGCGATTGGGAATGGTGCCGGTGGCCTGATCGTAGGGCACGCCGGGCAGCGGCACGCCCTTGTAGCCCACCGAGCGCAGGATCATGCCACACTCGATCGTCTCGTACACCCCGGTGCCTCTGGGGCGCAGGCTCCCATCGGGGGCCTGGAAGAGTTGGTTGCGTTCGATGCGCACCGCGGCGACCCGGCCGTCCTTGCCGATCACCTCGACCGGGGAGACCAGGAAGCGCATCACGATCCGCCGCGGCGCGCCGGTGCTTCCCCGGGCGGCGTAGGCCCGCAGCATTTCGACATTCTTCGCCGCGGTCTTGTCTTCGGCCAGGCTGGCCTCGCTCAGCGGGTCAAGTTCAAGATCGGCGGGATCGACAATCACGTCCACGCCCGGCAGTTCGCCGAACTCCTTCAACTCGGGATTGGTAAAGGCCGCCTGCGCCGGTCCGCGGCGACCCAGCATCACCACCTCGCGCACCTTGCTCGCCCGCAGCACCTCCAGCGCGTGATCGGCAATATCGGTTTTCGCCAGTTCTTCGGGATCGCTCACCAGGATGCGCGTAACGTCCATCGCCACATTGCCATTGCCCACCACCAGCACCCGCTCACAGGAGAGATCGATCGGCAGGTCGCGGTAATCGGGATGGCCGTTGTACCAGCCGACGAAGATCGTCGCCGGCATGCTCCCCTGCAGATCCTCGCCGGGGATGCCCATCTTGCGATCCGACTGGGCGCCCACGGCATAGATGATCTGGTCGTAGTGCCGGCGGAGATCCTCGTGCAGCACATCCCTGCCGAAGGTCACGTTCCCAAAGTAGCGCACGTTCGCCGCGGCGGCGAGCTTATCGTACACCCGCGTTACCGACTTGATTGACTGGTGATCGGGCGCGACGCCCTCGCGCACCAGCCCATACGGGGTGGGCAGCCGGTTAAAGAAGTCTATCCGACAGGCGATATCTTTTTGTTTGAGCAGGGCCTCGGCGGCATAAAACCCGGCGGGGCCCGCGCCGACAATCGCAACCCGCAACGGACGCTCAGGGGTTCCCAATCGCTCGCTCACGGCTCTCTCCTTCGCGTGCGGTACATCTCGCTCCTGCTTACCCTGACCAATCAACCCATGCCGGTTCACACCGCGCCTGGCTGCGCGGCCCGGCGCCTGCCCTGTGAGAAATATCGCAGATACGCGCGACTCTAACACGGCCCCGGGAGGGTGTCAAACCGCCGGCATTGGGGCGCGCCGCCGTAGGGCCGAAGCATTGGCTGCGCCAATGCTTCGGCCCTACGGCGGCGTCGGCGTCACCTCAGGGGTGGCGCCCGGCTCCGGGGTGGCGCCCGGCTCCGGCGTTGGCGTCACATCAGGGCTGCCCGGCTCGGGCGTGGTCGTCGGCGCGGGGGGGAAGCGTAGCGTAACCTGCACTTCCGGCGGGGTCTCGCTCAGACTGACTCCCGGCGGCAAATCCACGCGGACCGGCAAACGGTAGCCGCCGGGGCCAAGACCGCACAAATCAACGATCGCCCGGAGCGGCGTCTGGCTCAGCGTTGCCAGGGCCTGGCTGGTGCCCGCCAGCGTCAACTCCAGCGCCGGTGGGTTGACACTGGCCTGCAAGCCCGGCGCGAGGCCCGCCAGCGTCACTGGCGCCGGCAACCGGATCTGCAGGGGCAGGTTCACCGGCGCCAGTTGCACCGTCACCCGCACCTGATCCGGTTCGCCCTCACGGGGCGAGGTGCCTTCGGGGAAGATGATCGGCGCCGTTTGCTCCACCAGGGTGCGGGCGCCGCTCACATTGATCGGCTCGGTGCGGAGCACGTCCACCAGATCGAGCGGGCCTGAACTCCCGGCTACTGCAATCAGCGGCGGGTTGACGGTTACACCAGCGATCACGTAACCAGGCGCGGGCAATCCCACCACCGTCGGCTGCACCGGGACCAGTTTCAGCCCCACCACTGGTTTGATCGGGATCTCCACGGTGACCGTCGCCGGGGTAAGTTGCACCCCCTCAACTGGCTGCCCGCGCACATCCATCGCCGTAAGCGCGAGGGGCGCCAGATACGTGGCCCGCAACTGCTCGATATTCGCCGTGGCCACCGCGGCGATCACTCGCTCCACCCGGCCCTGCGGCCCCCGCACCTCCGCCACTTCGATCGGCTGGCCGGCATAGGTGATCGTCGGCTCACCGCGCTCGAAGCTGAAGGGCAGATTGCCCTGCACCTGAAGGTTGATCGGCGCCTGGCGGACGCTGAGTTGTTCCAGCCGGACGGGCACCGATGATGGATCAACCAGACGAGGGGTGAAGGAGATATTGTTACGGGTTGGTCGCACGTTCACGGGCACGATATGATCGCCCGGCCCCAGGTTGCTCAGATCGATCACCGCCCGCACGTCCACGGACCGCAACTGTGCCAGTTGGCGACGATCGGTCACCAGCGTGATATCCACCTGTGGCAGCGCCTGGGTTGGCAGGCCATTGGCATCAACAATCAGCAGCCCTTCTTCCAGGCCAGTGGCTTCCAGTTGCAAATCAGAAAAGGTCACACTCTCTTCGGGGTTCTGGCTGAACGAGACAAAGGCCCAGAGAGAAAAACTGAGGCCAATCGACAGCGCGACCCGCAACAGCGTGGCGCGAAAGCTAGACATCCCGCCTCATACCCATGGTGAACAGGTTTCGGTGACATTCTCACTCGGCGGGCTTGCGGGGGCCTGCGCCCCCCCTTTCTGGTGGGGCGCGGCGAAGCCGCGTCCCACTGGAAAAGGCTCTCGAAAGGGCGCCGCCCTTCCGACCCTCCCCGATGAGCTACTTCCCCTCGGCTTCAAGCGGCACGCTCAACAACCCGGCGAGCATGGTGCGGAGGCGCGCTTCGGTCAGATAACTGGCCATACGCCCGTCCTGCACCAGCGAGATCGCCCCCGTCTCCTCGGAGACCACCACGGCCAGCGCATCGGTCTGCTCACTGATCCCCTTGGCGGCCCGGTGGCGCGTCCCGTAGCGTCGTGGTCCGATCACATCTTCACTGAGCGGCAGCACCACATTCGCGGCAAGAATGCGATTGCCGCGCACAATCACCGCCATATCGTGCAAGGGCGCGTTGGGGTAGAAAATGTTCAACAACAGGGCAGTAGAAATCCGCGAATCAAGGATGACCCCCCGTTCGGCGTACTCCTGCAACCGTGAATTGCGCTCGATCACGATCAGCGCGCCGACCCCTTGCTGCGAGAGCTGGATCGCCGCCCGGCTGATGCTGTTGATCGTCTCGAGCAATTCGGAACGATTGGCCCCGGAGAGGGGCCGGCTGAGCAATTCGCTGGAGCGCCCCAGCGACTCCAGGGCGCGCCGCAGTTCCGGCTGAAACAGCACCGGGACGCCCACAATCAAGGCGGGTGTGACGATGGTGCTGAGTAGCCACGAGAGCGTCTGCAATTGATCCCGCGCAACCGTGCCCACGAAGATGGTTAGCGCCAGCACAATGCCAATGCCGCGCAGCAATTGCACTGCCCGGGTGCCGCGCACGATGCCCAGCAACCAGTAGACGAGCAGCGCAACCACCAGAATGTCGATCAACGCAAAGGGCGAGGTCAGAGGATTGAGCCGCGCCCAGAGACGTGAAAGGTCCATAGTCAGCCACAGTCAAGCGGAGGCTATTGTACCGGCACGCATCGGCGAACACTCGCGTGCCCCTACAGGGTAGCGTTGGGAGGTGGCTCTGTCAACTTTTCTCACCGAATTGAAAGGTTGGGAACAGGTTCTGAGAGGGAGGAGGGTGCGCCGGGTTACGCTGCGCGGGCCGTTGCGTATCCGCTCGTGGCGTTTGGGGCGGCATAGCCGCCCGGTGAGGTGCTTTTTCGTTGGTTCTGGCGGCGTAGCTGCCAGAACCAACGAAAACCTGGAGTTTGGGGCTCGCCCCAAAGGTACGTGTTCAGAGTTGGGGTGACCTCGCAGACCTGGGAGCGAGGGCGTCCCGCCCTCGTCAGGATTCGAGGGCAAGATGCCCTTGCTCCCAGGAGAAG
>JAOACN010000253.1 GCA_026417815.1 Chloroflexaceae bacterium
GTGCTACTGCCCTGGCTCAGCCTCCCGCTGGCCCTGCCCCTGCTGCGCATGGTGTGGACCGAGCGGGGCCGCGTGCTCAACCTCGCCTTGCGCGGCACCGCCCGCCTGCACTTGGTTTTCGGGGTCTTGCTGGCGATCGGGTTGATTGTATGAGGTTGGAGCGGGCAAGTCCTTCGATGATATGCCATTCCCCCTCCCAACCTCCCCCCGCTGGGGGGAGGAGTTCATTTCCTTCCCCCAGGGAAGGGGCAGGGAGGAGGCGACCGCGAACGATGTTTCGTCCCCAAGATAGACTATGACCACCATCCCCGACTGGCTGGCCCGTCGCGCGGCGCTGCATCCCCATCGTCCGGCGCTGATTACCCCTGACGGCACGTGGACCTTCGCCGGGCTCGACGCCTGGGCGACGCATACTGCCGCGCGCCTGGCCGACCTCGGCGCGCGCCCCGGGGACCGCGTCGCGGTGCTGGCGCGCAACGGCCCGGCCTACGTGGCCGCGATCCACGCCGCGCCCCGCTGCGGGGCCGTGCTGGCGCCGCTGAACATCCGCCTGGCCCCCGCCGAACTGGCCTGGCAACTCGCCGATTGCGGCGCCACCCTGCTGCTCCACGACGCGGAGCACGCCGGCATCGCCGCCGGTCTCGGCGCCGTGCCGCGGGTGGCGCTTGAGGATCTGGTACGTCCGGGGCCGGAGGCCAGCGCCTCGAGACAGGAGCGCGCCCTGGCCCTTGACGCGCCGCACACGATCATCTACACCTCCGGCACCACCGGGCGGCCCAAAGGCGCCGTGCTGACCATCGGCAACCACTGGTGGAGCGCGATGGCTTCGATGCTCAACCTGGGCCTGCGCGACGATGACCGCTGGCTAGCGGTCCTGCCGCTGTTCCACGTCGGCGGGCTGGCGATTGTACTGCGGGGAGCGATCTACGGCATCCCGGTGGTGCTCCACGAACGCTTTGACCCCGCCGCCGCCCTGGCCGCGATTGACCGCCAGGGCGTCACGATCGCCTCGCTGGTCGCGGTCATGCTCCAGCGCATGCTCGACCTGCGCGGCGCGACGCCCTTTCCTCCCCACTTCCGTTGCGCCCTGATCGGCGGCGGTCCTACCCCCCGGCCGCTGCTCGAAGCCTGCGCCGCCCGCGGCGTGCCGATTGCGCCGACCTACGGCCTGACCGAGGCCGCCTCCCAGGTCGCCACCCTGGCCCCCGCCGACGTGCCACACAGGCCCGGCTCTGTGGGGCAGCCGCTGTTGCCCACCGAGGTGCGGATCGTCAACAACGCCGGGCTTGAGGCCGCTCCCGGCGAGGTGGGCGAGATCTGGGTGCGCGGTCCCACCGTCACCCCCGGCTACCACGGGCATCCCGAGGCCAGCGCCGCCGCCATTGTGGACGGCTGGCTGCGCACCGGCGATCTGGGCTATCGTGACACCGAGGGCTTTCTGTACGTGGTTGACCGGCGCAGCGACCTGATCATCTCGGGTGGCGAGAACGTCTATCCAGCGGAGGTCGAGGCGGTGTTGCTGGCCCATCCCGCCGTGGCCGAGGCGGGGGTCATTGGCGCGCCCGACCCGACCTGGGGGCAGGCGCCGGTGGCCTTCGTGGTGCCGGCGGAAGGCCGGTTGCCGACGGAGGCCCTGGCCGCCGAGGTGCTGGTCTTCTGCCGGGAGCGCCTGGCGGCCTACAAGTGCCCGCGCAGCCTGCGCTTCGTCGCCGCCCTGCCGCGCACCGCCGCCGGGAAGCTCCAACGCGCCAGATTGCGGGATATGCTCTGAGACCGGGGCGTGGGAGGTGTGGAGGGCACGGCCCTCCGCGATCCGTTTCTTGCGCCCGCGGCGGCAGAATCGTCACGGCTGCGCCGGGGTGCAACCGCCGCAGGCGATAAAAGGGGAGACGCGAAGGGGCGTGGCCCCTCCGCGCCCTGTAGCCCCCTGCTAGTACCACGCCAGCCACTGCTGCAACCGATCGAGCAGGACCAGCATGACCAGGATGAAGCCGAGACCGATGAGCAGGGGCGCCAGGGGATTAGCAGGACGCTGAGACGCCGGTCGCGTGATGATCACCGTCTCCACCTCTGGCTCGCCACGATTGAGGATCGCGGCGAGAAACACCGCCACGGTCAGGCCGCCGAGAACGAGCAGTTCCATCGGACCCTCCTCTCGTGTGTGGCCTTGTTCGCGCAACCCTGCAGGGGGCAATTCTATCCTACGGTCATGCGTAGCGGGTTGTCATCGGTCTTGAGGGGGATCCGGGGTGAACACGGGAATAGCCGGTGTTCCCACCTCCCCGCCTGCGGAGACGCCGGGCGCCCTGGCGCTGAAGGGGAACAGGAGGAACGCCAGGGCGGCCCCCAGGGCCACGGTGAGCAGCGTGGCGGTCCAGAAGGCGTAGCTCAGGGGCACGGCGTAGGTTAGCGGGGGATGGTGGCCGAGGCCGTAGTCAACCAGTATCGACAGGGCATACCAGGCGACGATGCCCAGACGCGCCGGCAGACCCGGGGGACCGATGCGCATGGCGAGCAGGAGGCCCTCGCAGGTCAGCCCGATGTGGGACACGAACAGCATCGCCTCCAGCGGCCAGTAGCCCGGCACAAACCCCACCCCGCTCCAGTGGCGCAGCCAGAAGGCCAGGGTCCATAGCCCGTACTTGACGCAGGCAAAGGCGGCAAAGGCATTGAACCAGCCCCACTGCCGCCCGTAGTACAGCCCCAGAAAGGCCACCGTCGCCAGGAGCGCCGCCAGCGGGCAATCGGGGACGAATGGCCAGGCCCAGAGGGGGGCGGCGGCCAGTTGCGGCCCGTACCAGACCCAGCCGCCCCACACCACCCCGACGGCATTGGCCGCCATACAACTCCAGAAGACCAGCGGGTTTCGCAGAATGAAGTTGAGTATCTTATCAAACAGGTTGAACATAAGCCAGGGATGGTCCGGGAGGGCCTTGCTCTCCCAGGAAGACGCTTCTTTCCACGCGGCGGTTACCCCACCGTCTCAACGGAGGCGCCGGATGGGCACCCCGCCCACGAAGGCCCCGGGGGGCACGTCGCGGTTCACCAGGCTCATCGCCGACACGGTCGCCCCTGCGCCGATCACCACGCCGGGCAGGACGGTGCAATTGGCGCCGATGGTCGCATCGGGCTCGATCACCACCGGCCCGCGCCGCCACTCGCGCCGCGTGAACTCGTGGCAGAGAATGGTCGAGTTATAGCCGATCACACAATCTTCCCCCAGCGTTACGTCCTGGGGGAAGAAGATGTCGAACATCACCATCAAACCAACCGAGGCGCAGGCGCCCACGCGCATCCCCAGCGCGCGGTAGAGAGCGTTCTTCACGGAGAGAAAGGGAACGTAGCGCGCCAGTTGGACGATCGCCGCGTTGCGAGCAACCCGTGCGTAGCCGCCGGTGACGCTGGGGAAGTACCAGAGGGCGTTGTGCGGTCCTGGCGAGGGATAAACCGCCAGGCGGGCCTTGCGCGTCGCGCTGGAACCCAGCCCGTCGGCCTCCCAGGTTTCGAGCGTTTGCCCGTTGCCCTGCTCCATAGCTCCTCGCATGGCTCACGCCGTCGCGCTTCAGTGTAACATAGTTCCCCGCGAGGGTGTGGGGAAACCGGGTTTCCCCCAGAGCCAATGCAAAGTCTTTGAGGGGAGCCTCAAACTCCGCATCTCTGGTTGATTTTGGCGGCTACACCACCCCCACCTCCCCGCCGGAGGCGAATGCCGCATCACCACCGGGGTTTCCCCCACACCCCTCACAACGAAGGCAAAAATCTTGCGGGGAGGGCTGCGCCCTCCCAGCCCCTCCCGCGCGGGGCCAGCCTGTTTGCCATACCGACACTTCGGCCCTAGAATGCAGTATAGTTCGATTTTTTAACGGAGAGGTCCGGGAGGGCTTTGACCTTCCAGAACCCTCGTTTCTCGCCTGTCTGGAGGGATGTGGGGAAACCGGGTTTCCCCACATCCCTGCCTGCGGGGAGGGTCTGGGAGGGCACAGCCCTCCCAGAAACCTTCTTTCCTGACCAGATGTACCAACAAGGATCAACCAATGAAAATCTACACCAGGACCGGCGATGCCGGTGAGACGGGGCTGTTCGGCGGCCAGCGGGTCGCCAAGGACGCGCTGCGCGTCCAGGCTTATGGTAGCGCCGACGAGTGCAACGCCGCTCTGGGCGTGGCCCGCGCCATGGGCCTCGATCCCGAACTCGATCACCTGCTGGCCCAGGTGCAGAACCAGCTCTTCGTCGTCGGCGCCGATCTGGCGACTCCCGGCGAGAACCCCAACGTTCCGCGGGTGAGCGAGGCTGATGTCGCCTTTCTCGAAGGGTGGATCGACCAGCTCGAGAGCGAACTGGCGCCCCTGCGGCAGTTTATTCTGCCCGGCGGCACGCCGGCGGCAGCCTATCTACACCTGGCGCGCACCGTCTGCCGGCGCGCCGAGCGCGGGGTGGTTAGCCTGGCCCAGGCCGAACCGGTGAACGCTCAGGTGCTGGCCTACCTGAACCGCCTGTCGGACCTGCTGTTTGTCGTGGCCCGCGTGGCCAACGCCCGCGCCGGGGCCGCCGATGTGCCCTGGGTCAGCCCGCGCCTGGCCCGCCAGGGGGAGTAGGAGCGTTGTTCCTGGGAGGGCGCGGCCCTACCCGACCCTCCCTATGCTTCCCTGCCGAAGCGCCGGGGACCATACACCCCGAGGATGACCACGGCAACGATCGCCGTCACCCCTACGACAATCCCGTATGACGAGACGAAGGCGCCCAGCGTGAGCAAGACGTAGGCCACCGTATTCGACATGGCGTGGAACACGCTCACGAAGAACAGGCTGCGCGCCGTCTTCCGGTAGAGCCAGGTCTGGATCACTGTCAGGGACAAACTAAAGAGGAGTTGGCCAGGCCACGGCAGAGCCGCCATTGGCGATGACGGATTGAGCATGAGGGGCGTGTGCCATACGAACCACAGCGACCCCATGACAAGAACAATCTGCCAGTCAGGGAAGGTTGCCTGCAGGCGCGGAAGGGCGAATCCCCGCCAGCCGATCTCCTCCCAGGCGCCGGCAAGCAGCATTGCGCCGAACACCGGCGGTAAACCGGCCCAGGTGAACCGGCCAACATCGGGCCACGCCTGGCCGGTGACGGCCCCGATGCTCAGGGCAATAGCTGCCACAAGGGGCCAGAAGCCCAGCGCAAAGGCCCACTGCCAGGGCGAAACGCGCCAGCGGAACAGCGGCCGAAACAGGGCCCGGAGGCCATCGGATTCGCGGAGGACCAGCACGACCGCCACCGCCGCCAGGGTTGGCCCCAGGCCGCCAAGCAGGCTGAACAAGGGACTGTCGAAAGGAAAGAGGCCCCGCGCGTAGAGAGCCTGGGGAACCCATCCCAGCCAGGAGAAGCCAAAGGCCAGGAGGTAAAACGTTACGACCGGGTGGCGCTGGAGCGGATTGCCGTGGCCCATAACAAACGAGAGGGTGGGGAAATCGGGTTTCCCCACGACCCTGCTGGAGGGGCGGGTCGGGGAGGGCTTTGCCCTCCCGGACTAACACCTTGCTCACTGATAGTCATACTCGACACGCTCGATGCGCCCGCGCCAGTACGGCTGCGACCCCTGGGGCAGCAGCCAGGCAACCTCGCCCTGGAGCGGAACCAGCATCCCATCGCGCGTCTGGAAATCCCAACAGCGAACCTGCCAGGGCGTGGCTACCAGCGTGCCGTTGACGTCGCGGTAACGATCTTCGGCGTGGACGGAGTCGATCAAGCCCTGCGCGTTGAACTGAAACACGAGCCTGACACTTGTCGCGCCGTCGCGAAGGGTCGCGGCGGCGCGGGTGTCGTCAATGGCCTCCCACTGTACGCCCTGACCGGGCAAAAGCGCCGTAGGGTACCACACCGCTTCGGCCAGAAAGCGCATCAATTCGCCCTGGTCCAGTTCCGGACTGGCCGGCATTTCCGCCACGGTGAACAGTCCCAGCAGGCGCGCCGCCAGCGCGCCTGTACCGGCGACATAGGCATCATACACGTAGATGTGCACGCCGGGCGCCATACTGATCCGCGCATCCCAGACGAAGCCGGGCCGGTGAGTGACGACGTGCTGGGTCGAAGTAAACGGGCGCCATTGTTCACCGGTCTGGCTCAGATTGAAGGCGCCGGTAAGCTCAACTCGAGCGGAGGCAACCACAGGCTGGCCCTCCTTCAACACGGCGCGGAAGTAGCGTTGCACGGGCGCGGGCAGATCGGCCAGGTCGCGCGGGTCGTAGGCGCTGACGCCAGCGGGCAGCCGGGCCGCGGACATCTTCGCGCGCAGGGCCCTGGTGGCCCTCTGCCAGCGGAAGGCGCCGTAGAGGTACAGCCCTCCGATAGCGCCAGCAAGGGCGAGTAACAGGGCCAGAATCGACTTCGGCCATGAAAACCGCATTGCTTACTCCTTCGTGGTGCATCCGACAAGTCGTCGAACGGGAGGGGCTGGGAGGGCAAAACCCTCCTCCTGACCCTTTCGTGTAACTCGCGGGGTGAACCACGTAGTGGTCTGTTAAGTTTCCTGGCATTTCCGCCCCCCTCCCAGCCTCCCCCCGTTGGGGGGAGGCGCCGGGCGCCCTCCCCCAGCGGGAGAGGGTTGGGGAGGGGGTGGGAGTTCAACGAAAGACTTTGTTTTCAAATTACTTAGCTCTACTTTGTCATTTTGCCGCTGGCGGGGGGTGTGGGGGCCCGCGGCCCTCGGAGGGGTGCAACCCCTCTGAACCTCGGCGCAGCAGAAGCCGCGACAAGTGACAACGTAGAGTTAGTGGCATCCCCGGTGGACGACGGAATGGCTACCGCGTTATCGCGTATACTACGGCAAGAAGCAAGCCACACGCGTGCCCGGCATCATTGTAACCTGGCGCTCCCGCGCCGCATCACAATTTGGAGGGCGCCCGGTGATCATCTGAGGATGGGGGAAGGCGATGCCCATACGCCTCTGGCCGGGGCCTGGGGAAACCTGGTTTCCCCACAACCCCCCAGCCGGCCGTGTGCACCTCAGAATGTTCCTGGGAGGGCGCAGCCCTCCCAGACCCTCACCATCGGGCCGGGGCCTGGGGAAACCAGGTTTCCCCACAACCTTCCAACGCCATGTTCACCTCGGGAGACTGAACCATGACTGACCAACCATCGCTCCACATCGCGACAGGTGATCAGGACCACGCCGAAGCCCGTCCACGGTTGCAGTACTTTCCTATCTCATTCTTCGCGTCAGTGCTGGGCATGACCGGCACGACCATCGCCCTGCAACGGGCGGAGCGCTTCCTGGGGCTGCCGTTCTCCATCAGTGGCATCCTGCTTGTGGCATCGCTGGCGATCTTTCTTACAATCGCGACCTTCTATGCGCTGAAGGCGGCGCGGCACCTCGACGCTGTCAAACGGGAGTTCGCCCATCCGGTCAAGATCAATTTTTTTGCCACCATTTCGATCAGCATGCTGCTGTTCGGGATCGCCTTTATGCGCCTGAACGGTGATGTTTCGCGGCTGTTCTGGATGGCGGGCACGGCCCTGCATCTGGTCTTCACGCTTGTGATTCTCTCCGCCTGGATGCACCGAACGACGTTCCAGATTCAACACGCCAACCCGGCCTGGTTCATTCCAGTGGTGGGCAACATCATCATTCCGATTGCGGGGGTTGAGCATGCTCCGGCCGAAATATCCTGGTTCTTCTTCAGCATCGGCCTGATCTTCTGGATCGTGCTGCTGACCATCGTGCTGTACCGGATCATCTTTTACCCGCCGCTTCCCGAGCGGCTGAAGCCAACGTTGTTCATCCTGATCCCCCCGCCGGCCATCGGGTTCGTTTCCTACCTCCGGCTGATGGAGCACGACGTTAGCGGCTTTGTCCTGGATGGGTTCGCCAGGGTTCTGTATTATTTCGCGCTGTTTATCCTGTTGTTGCTGCTGGTGCAGGTGCGCCAGTTTGTGAAGATCCCCTTCTACATCTCGTGGTGGGCCTATTCGTTCCCCATGGCGGCGATCACCATAGCAACCATCGTGATGGCCTCCAGGACGAACCTGCTTTTCTTCCAGGGCCTGGCCTATGTGTTGTTGGTGGGCCTGGGGGCGCTGATCGTCATCCTGCTGTTCCGAACGATCGCGGCGATTGTTCAGCGCAAAATCTGTGTTGAGGATGAGTAACTCCCCTGCCAGATGAGAGGGTCCGGGCGGGCCGCGGCCTCACAGAACCGCCGTTCCTGGCCCGTTGAAGGATGGGGAAACCGGGTTTCCCCACGCCCCCGCTGAATGGGAGGGCAGGGAAGAGTACGGCCCTCTCTACCTTCCGCCCCCGAAGCGCCCGCCGGAACACCGAAAGAGCAGGGCGTCCCAGGTATTGCCGAGCAGGTTGCCGATCCAGATCATGCGCAGCGCGCGCTCGATGGCGCGGGCCTGCTCCGCTCCATAGATCGTCGCCAGTTGGGCCCGGAGCTCCGGCGGGGCCGCGCCGCCCGCCTCGGCCCACTGGCGAGCATAGAGCAGCGCCGGAAGCTCGGCCGCGGGCGCCGCGGCGGCATCACCCTCGAGCAGGCGACGGACCTCCTCCGGGGCCAGGCCGCTGATCTGGGCGACGTAGCCGTGGAAGGCGGCGCAGTAGCGGCAGCGGTTCACCGCCGTGACGGTGAGCATCAGACGTTCGCGCAGCGCCGCGCTGATCGAGCCGCGCCCGCGCAGACTGGCGAGATGGCGCAGATCGCTCCAGAAGGGGGCGATACCACGGTAGTACCGTTTGCGGAAGGATGCAGGACGAGAGGTTGAGGACATGCGTTCTGATCTCCTGGGTCAGGTCTCGGTACGAGTTGCGGGATTTCCCGTTCTTTCGGAGGGGCTTCGCCCTCCATGCCAGGGAAGAAGGATGCTGGAAGGGCTGCGCCCTCCCGTGTCTCTCAGCCGTGCAACCCCGGCAGGAACACGGTTGGGCTGGGCACCAGCAACGGGCTATGGCTCTTAAAGGCTTCGGCGTAGGCGACCCCGAACAGGCGGCCCAGATACGCGTCTTCGGCTTCGTAGAGGGTCAGGAGACGGTCGCCCTCTTCCACCCGGAAGATCGAGCCATACTCGGCCAGGGCCGCGCGCTTGCGATCGTAGGTATCGCTCACGTCCACGGCGAAGGCGAAGTCACGCCCCCAGGGCGGCTCCATTTTACAGTGCGGGAAGAAGAGCCGTTCCACGTTCCAGGGCTCCGTATCGGCCAGTAGTTCGCCACCGGGCACTCGTTCCCAGTGATCCAGCCGGGCGTAGAACACCGCCGCGCTGAGCAGCGCGCCGGCGGCGGCGTGATCGGGATGCACGCAGGCATCGGTGGTGCCAAAGACGATCTGGGGCCGGTGGATGCGGATCAAGCGGGCCACCTGCAACCGCAGGGGGATGGTGTCGCCAAGGAGCCGGTCCTGCCCGTCGAGGAACAGGCGCTCGGCGCCGAGGATGGCCGCCGCGCGCCGGGCCTGGGCCGCCCGCTCACCCGGCGCGGCAAAGTCGCTCGGCTCCCCGTCGCAGAGGTCCACCAGGAGCACACGCAATCCTTCATCCACCAGCCGCGCAATCGTCCCGCCCATCTGCACCTCGGCATCATCAGGGTGGGCGGAGATTACCAGCGCATCGTATGACATCGTCGTCCTCTTGTTTCACGGTGACAGTGCACGGACTATCATTATACTGATGCGCCAGGCTCATGCGATGTTACAGCAGGGCTCACGCACCGTCTTTGGGGCGAGCCCCAGACTCCCCATGGTTCGATGGTCCTGGCAGCTACGGCGCCAGAACCATCGAACCATGACCGTATTGGACGGCGCAGCCGCCCCTGCCCCCGCCGGAGGTGGACGTTGCCCGGGCCCTGGATGTTCCAGACATGCCGATTCGCGCTTCCACTGTGATCGGCTATACTGATGTAGGCATAAGCGGCTGGAAGGATACGGGGAAACCTGGTTTCCCCACGCCCCGGCCCGCCAGGGAACCCCTGCTGTCTCTTATACACATCTCCGAGCCCACG
>JAOACN010000335.1 GCA_026417815.1 Chloroflexaceae bacterium
AGATGTGTATAAGAGACAGCTGTTCTACAATACCCCTGTGCGGCGCGAATACCTGCGCTCCGAGGCCGCCGAGTTGAGCGCCATCAGCGCCGTGGTGCAGCAGTACGCCCTGGCCTACCCCGAGGTGCGCTTCAGCCTGCTGCTGGAGGGACGGCTGGCGCTGCAAACCAGCGGCGATGGCGATCTGCGGGGGGTAGTGATCGAGTTGTACGGGCTGGACGTGGCCCGGCAACTGCTGCCCATCGAGGCCAGCGCCGGCGAGGACGAGCAGGCCGTGCAGGTCACGGGCCTGGTGTCGCCCCCCGGCCTGACCCGCGGCTCGCGCGGCTATCTGCACCTCTTCGTCAACCGGCGCGCCCTGCAGCCCCGTGGCGCCCTCGCCGCCGTGGTGGAGGAGGCCTACCATACCCTGCTGATGAAGGGGCGCCATCCGCTGGCCGTGCTCGACATCCGCGTGCATCCCCTGGCGGTGGATGTCAATGTGCATCCGACCAAGAGCGAGGTCAAGTTTCGCTACGCCCCGCGCGTCTTCGGTGTGGTTGGCCGCGCCGTGCGCGAGGCCCTGGTCGCCGGGGCCGAGGTTCCCACCTGGAGCGGGGAAGGGGGCGCCTTGCAACGGCGCTTCGAGTTGCGCCAGGTCGGCGCGCCCGCGCCGCGCGATCCCGCGGCGCCGGCCTGGAGCGCAGGCGCCGCGGCCTGGGATCGCGAGCGCAGCCGCTGGGACGCGGGCGCGCCCACGCCGGCGAGCCCGGCCAGCCGGCCACACGATGCGCCGTCCGCTCCGCTGACGCTCGAACGGAGCGATGCCGTGCCCGAGGCGGCGCCACTCGTGTCGCTACCGCCGCTGCGCGTGGTGGGCCAGGTAGGGCTGACCTATATCGTGGCCGAGGCCCCTGAGGGCATGTACCTGATAGACCAGCACGCCGCCCATGAGCGTATCACCTACGAGCGGCTCATGGCCCAGCACGCCCGGGGCGAGGTGGAGTCGCAGGCCTTGCTGCTACCGCAGGCCGTGCCCATGGCCCCCGCCGCGGCGGCCCTGCTGCTGGGCAACGCCGCGCAACTGGCCGCCTGGGGCTTCGCTCTCGACCCCTGGGGCGATGGCGTGCTGGTGCGCGCCGCCCCGGCAACGCTGCCGCTCGAGGAACTACCGCATGCTCTCCACGAACTCGCCGACCGCCTGGCCGGTCAGGGCGGTTCCACTCCCCTGGATTGGCGCGAGGCCGTGTTGATCACCCTCTCGTGCCACACCTCGGTACGCGCCGGGCAGCCCCTGGCCCTCGAAGAGATGCGCCAGCTCCTGCGCCAGCTCGAACAGTGCGCCAGCCCCCGCACCTGCCCCCACGGACGCCCGACCATGATCCTGCTCACTCCCGCCCAGATCGAGCGCCAGTTCGGGCGCCGGGTATGAAGGATTCTACGGAGCGCCTATGACCCCGCTATGGACCTGGATCGCCCTGGTCCTGACCGTCCTGACCTGGATCATCCCCTTCGTGATGCTGTTCATTGTGCCGGCGAACCGCAAGCCTTCCTCGGCTACCGCCTGGATGCTGTTGATCTTCGCCTTCCCCTGGCTGGGGTTGATCCTCTTTCTCTTGCTCGGTTCACCAAAGCTTTCCGGCAGGCGTCTGGCGATGCAAAAGGAGATCAATGGCTACATCACCGAGATCGTCGCCCAGGCGCAGGCCGATCCGCAAGTGCGCCCGCTGCTGGCGCCGGACGTCCCCGGGCGTTACCAGCCCTTCGTGGATCTGAGCGCCGCGCTGGGGGCCTTACCGGCCACGGCGGAGAACGGGGTAGAGATCCTGACCGACTACGACGACATCCTGGCCCGTATCGCGGCGGATATTGATACTGCCCGGCGCTTTGTCCACATCCAGTTTTACATCCTGATCGCCGACGCGGCCACCGAGGGGTGTTTTCGAGCCATGGAGCGGGCCGTCGCCCGTGGCATTCCGGTGCGGGTGCTCTACGACCCGGTGGGTAGCCGCAAGTACCCGCCTTACCGCGCCACCCTGCGCCGCATGCAGGCCGCCGGCATCAGCGCCTACCCCATGCTCCCCCTCTACCGCCTCGATGATGTCAACCGGCCCGATCTGCGCAACCACCGGAAGATCGTGGTGATTGACGGGGAGATCGCCTACACCGGCTCGCTTAACCTGATCCACCGCGCCTACCACCGTCGCGACGACCTCTACTACGACGAGTTGATGGCCCGTGTGCGCGGCCCCGCCGTTGACACCCTGGATGCCGTGTTCCGCACCGACTGGTACTCCGAGACAGGACAGCGCCTCACCGATCCCGACGACCCGCTCAGCGCGATTGAGTTCACCCCCGGCGGCACCTCGCTGTGCCAGGTGCTGCCGAGCGGTTCGGGCTTCGAGCGCGAAAACAACCTGCGCCTGTTTGTCGACCTGGTCCACGCCGCGCGCGAGAAACTGGTGATCTGTAACCCGTACTTCGTGCCCGATGAGGCGCTGATGATGGCGGTGATCTCCGCTGCGCTGCGCGGGGTCGAGGTGACCATGTTCAACTCCGAGGCCCGCGATCAGTTTCTGGTGGCTTATGCGCAACGTTCGTACTACGAGGAACTGCTGCGCGCGGGGGTGAAGATACGTCTCTACCGGGCGCCGATTCTGCTGCACACCAAGACGATCACTATTGACGATGACATCGCGGTGATCGGCTCGAGCAACATGGACATGCGCTCGTTCGAGTTGAACCTGGAGGTGACGTTGCTCTGCTACGATCCCCGGGTGGTAGCCGACCTGCGGCGCGCCGAGGCCGATTACGCCGCGCGCTCGCGGGAACTGACCCTCGACGAGTGGCGCCGGCGCCCGCTCCACAAGCGGCTCTTCGAGAACCTGACGCGACTCATGTCGCCATTGCTGTAATATGCGGGGAAACCCGGTTTCCCCGATCCCCCGCCTTTGTGAACACTATCGCGGCCCCTTCCCAACCTCTTCCGCGAGACGCACCGCGGGGCGCTCCGGCCGCTCTGCGCCTTCCGCCACCACCGGCAGTTCAACGCTAAAGGTCGTTCCCTTTCCCGGCGCGCTGCTTACGCTCACCCGTCCCCCGTGGGCCTCGACAATCGAGCGCGCGATCGCCAGACCCAGCCCCGAGCCGCCGGTCCCGCTGTGGCGCGAGGGATCAACGCGGTAGAAGCGTTCGAAGACGTTGGGGAGATGCTCTTCGGGGATGCCCTCGCCGGTGTCGGTCACCCGCAGCGCGACGCCCGTATCGGCGCGCCCCGCTGCCAGGGTGATGCTGCCGCCCCGGGGCGTGTGGCGCAGGGCGTTGCTCACCAGGTTCCCCAGCACCCGCAGCAGTTGCTCGCCGTCGGCCCAGAGCGATGGTAATGCCGGCGCCGGCTCGACGCGCAGCGCCACGCCGGCCCGGGCCGCGGCGTCCCGGTAGGTCCTGGCGACACGGGTGAGGAGCCAGGCCGGGTCAACCTCCTGGCGCTTGAGCGGCAGTTCGCCCGCGTCGGCCAGCGACAGGGTGTGCAGATCGTCAACCAGGCGGAGCAACACCCGGGTTTCGTCGTGCATCGCGGCGAAGCGGGCCGGGGTGGGGCGCAGGCTCTCGTCGCGCAGCGCCTCCAGGTAGCCGGCGATCACCGTCAGCGGGGTGCGCAGGTCGTGGGCGATGTCGGCGGTCATGCGCCGGCGCAATTCGGTGGCCCGCTGCAGGTCGGCGCTCATGGTGTTGATCTGGCGCGCCAGCAACCCCAGTTCGTCGTTCGAGCGCACCGGAACCTGCGCACCCAGTTCACCTGCGGCCAGCGCCCGTGTCGCCTCGGTCAGGTCGCGCACCGGGCGGGTGATCAGGCGCGCCAGGAGCCAGCCCAGGGTGAGGGCGATGAGCAACCCGACCAGCGCCGCGGCGCCCAGGGCCAGGTCGGTGCGGGCAAGGTAACGCTGCTCGGCGGGGCTGAACCCGGGCCTGGGGCCGACGAGAATGGCCGTGCCAACCCGCTCGCCATTGACCATTACCGGCGTGCCGGCCGCCAGTTCATCGGGGGTGGCCCGCCGGCCCCGGTCGAGCGGGTTCGGCGAGAGCAGGATCGTCCCGTTCTGGTCGGCCAGGGCAAAGGTGACCGGCGGACCGTCGCCCGGCTCGCCGTCTGGATGGCGGTTGCCGTCATTGCGGAACAGCACCGCGGGCGAGACGCCCTGCCAGCCGCCGGCGCCAGCGTAGTAACTGGCCACACGGGTGACGAACTCGCTGCGGCGCTGTTCGAGCACGAAGTTGTCAAACTGGTTGTTGACCAGTTGCCGCACGAACAGCGCGGCCAGGCCGATGCCGACCAGGCTGATCAGCGCGAAGGCCAGGATGAGGCGGGTGGAGAGCGATTGCATCATCGCTGTCCTTCTGGCTGCGCGGCGCAGCGGTAGCCAACCCCGAAGACCGTCTCGATGTAGCGCGGATGGGCCGGGTCCGGCTCAATTTTGCGCCGCAGGTTACGAATGTGTACATCAATCGTGCGCTCGACGCCTTCGTACGCGTTGCCCTGGAGTTGCTCCAGGAGTTGCTCGCGGGTGAAGACCCGCCCGGGCGCGGCCATCAGCACGCTGAGCAGGGTGAACTCCGATGGCGTCAGGGTGACCGGCTGGTCGTCGAGGGTGACGGTATGGGTCGTCCGGTCGAGCGTCAACGCTCCCACCCGGAGGCGCTGGTCGCCGCCTGGCTGCTGGGCGGCTGCCACGCGGCGGAGCACGGCCCGAACGCGGGCGAGCAGTTCCTTCATCCCGAAGGGCTTGGTGCTGTCTCTTATACACATCT
>JAOACN010000716.1 GCA_026417815.1 Chloroflexaceae bacterium
GCCCTGGCCCGCGCCGCGCTGGAGGGCGCGCCGGTGGAAGCGTCCGCCGTCCTCGCGGCGGCAGAGGCGACCCTGCGCGCCGCGGGGTTGAGCCGGCCCGAGGCCATCGCCCTCCAGCGCCTGGGCGGCGACGCCGATGGCGCCGTGGCGCCCCCCGCCGCCGATCCGCTGCGCCCCACGGCGATGGTGCTGGCCCTTACCGCCGCGCTGGCGATCCTCGTCGTTGATTAGTCGCGGGGAAACCAGGTTTCCCCGCGCCCCTGCCGCCATAGCGCAACCCTGCAGGTTGCGCCCAGGGGCCGGGCGGGCGCAGCCCGCCCAGGAGACCCATGGTCTGAGACGAAGGCTTTTCCAGGGAGGGCAAGCCCTCCCTGCCGCGGCTTGAGCCGGGAACCATCTGGCGGAGCGAAATCTCGATGCACACCCAGACCCTCGCGGAGCAGATCCGCGCCGAAGCGCGCAAGGTGCTGGTCGGCCAGGACGAGCCGTTTACCCTCTTGCTGGTCGCCCTGCTGGCCGGCGGCCATGTCTTGCTCGAAGGCGCCCCCGGCACCGCCAAGACGCTGATGGCCAAAACGCTGGCCCTGCTCGTGCGGGCCGAGTTCAAGCGCGTGCAGTTCACCCCTGATCTGATGCCCTCCGACGTGCTGGGCACCCAGGTGTTCGATATGGCGACGGGCCAGTTCCGGCTCCGACGCGGGCCGATCTTCACCCAGTTGCTCCTGGGCGATGAAATTAACCGCGCCCCGGCGAAGACCCAGAGCGCCCTGCTGGAGGCCATGGAGGAGCGCCAGGTGACCATCGAGGGCGAACGGCTGCCCCTGCCCGACCCCTTCTTCGTGGTCGCCACCCAGAACCCCATCGAGTACGAGGGCACCTACCCCCTCCCCGAGGCGCAACTCGACCGCTTTCTCTTCAAGGTGCTCCTCGATCATCCACCCTCCGAGGTAGAACTGGAGGTCCTGCGACGCTACCACCACGGCTTCGACGCCCACCGGCTGGAGGAGGCCGGCCTGCGCCCGGTCGTCGCGCCCGCCGATCTCCACGCCTGCCGCGCCGAGATCCGCGAGGTGACCGTCGAGGAAGGCGTGCTCGGCTACATCGGGCGCATCGCCCAGGAGAGCCGGCGCAGCCCCGACCTGCTGATGGGCGGCTCGACCCGCGCCAGCATCGCCCTGTTGCTGAGCGCCAAGGCCTACGCGGCCATCCACGGGCGCCCCTTCGTGACGCCCGATGATGTGAAGGCCCTGGTGCGCCCGGTCTACCGCCACCGGATCATTCTGCGACCTGAAGCCGAGATCGAGGGATTGACGCCCGACACGGCCCTTGGGCGCGTGCTCGCCCGCGTCGAGGTGCCACGTTGAACCTATGCGGCAGCCTGCCTTGCCCCTTCCGCCGCCCCTGCGCGGCGCCGACCCGGACTCCTTCGCGCGCGATACGGTGCTGCGCCGTCTGCCGGCCATCGCCCGGCGCGTGCTCGCCGAGAACGACCTCGATCCCGAGGCAGCGCGCGCCGTTGCCGCCCTGGCCGCCGAGATACCCGCCGCGCCGCTGCGCCCCCTCGCCGATGATGCGGCGCCCGATCTGACCCTCTGGCAGGGCTACCTGGCCCCCTACACCGGCCAGGACTGGCTCGCCGTGCCCTGGTTCCTGGCCGAGACGTACTTCTACCGGCGCATCCTGGAGGCCATCGGCTACTTCCGGCCCCGCGTCGGCGCCTACGGCCGCGACCCCTACGCCCGCCAGAAGCGCCTGGGTCTCGAACAGACGTCGCTGTCCGGGCTGAACGACTGTCTCTTATACACATC
>JAOACN010000380.1 GCA_026417815.1 Chloroflexaceae bacterium
GTGGGCTCGGAGATGTGTATAAGAGACAGCTCCTCCTCTCCTCTCTCACCCTCTCCCCTTTCCCTCTCCGACTACCAACGCCACCCCCTCTCGCGCTGGATTGAACACACCTTTGGCCTCGCCCCTGAAGCCGAAGGCGGATACAAGCGCCGTACACCCATCACCCTGCCGCAGGCCGCTGCCCAACTCGCCGCAGAAACCGACCTTGACCCGCAAACCTGCGAGCAGATCCTGCGCGCCTGGCTAGCGCTCGGCGGTCGTATCCAGCGTGAGGAAGGCGTCCCGGCCTTTGCTTTCAAACTGCATCAGTTCATCGGACAGGGGCGGGCGCTCTATGCCACGCCGGAACCCGCCGACCGCCGCGCCTTCTCCATCGAAGGACAGCTGCAGGCAGGCGAGGAGCGCATCTTCCTGCCCATCCGCTTCTGCCGTCAGTGCGGCCAGGAGTATTACCACGTCTTGCGAGCCGAGAGTCGTTTCATGCCGCACCCTCTCAGCCTCCTCGAAGACATAGACGAAACCTATGAACCAGGCTACCTAATGCTCGCCCCAACGGAAAACGACTGGAGTGAAGACTACCTTCCTGAAGAGTGGCGCGAGCCGAACGGGCGGGTGAAGCGCGACCTGCGAGCGCGCATCCCGCGCCCGCTCTGGGTGCGCCCCGATGGGACGTTCTCGATCTCGCCACAGCCAGACGCGGCCAAGATGTGGTATCAGCCCGAGCCATTTGGTCTGTGTCTGAACTGCGGCGAGTTCTACACCCGCAAGGAAGACGAATTCCGCAAACTGGCTTCCCTCTCCAGCGAGGCCCGCTCCAGCTCCACCACCGTGCTGGCGGTCTCGCTCCTGCGTCAGGCCGCCCGCACCGGCGCCGCTCGCGATAAACTGCTCACCTTCACCGATAACCGTCAGGATGCCTCGCTCCAGGCCGGTCACTTCAACGATTTCATTCACCTCGCCGTCCTGCGCTCGGCGCTGTCCACCGCGTTGCGAGAACACGGCGAACTCACCCCTGACCGCGTTGCCCTCGAGACCGTTGCCGTCATGCAACGCGGCTTCAGCGTGCGTGAGATTGCCCGCACGCCCGAGCTCGACCCCACTTCCCAGGCCGCCCGTGAAGTCTGGGAGACTTTCACCGATCTGACCGAATACCGCCTCTATGAAGACCTGCGCCGCGGCTGGCGCGTCATTCAGCCGAACCTGGAGGAACTCGGCCTGTTGCGCATCGAATATCGCGGCCTGGAGGCACTTTGCGAACAGCAAGACGTCTGGGTCTTCCACCCGGCCCTGGCCGCCCTCACCCCGCAAGCGCGGCAGGCCCTGCTGCGCCCCATCCTCGACCAGTTCCGCCGCAAACTGGCGCTCAACGCCCGTCTCTTGCAGGAAGGGGCGCAAAGTCAGCTGCGCCGCCGCTGCGAGCAGCATCTCAACGAATTCTGGGGGCTTGACCCTGATAGCGATGAACTGCGCACCGCCAACTGCTTCCTCCTCCAGGGGCAATCGCCCCGCCCGGCGGAGGGCTTCAGCCTAGGCGCGCGCAGCGCCCTGGGGCGTTACCTGCGCCGTCAGCTCGGCCTGAGCGCCGAAGAATATCGTCCGGTCCTCGAAGCGCTGCTCGACCGCCTGGTGCGTCATGGCCTGCTGGCGCGCCTCGATCCGATCGATGACCATCAACGCTTTCAACTCGATATTGCCTGCCTGCGCTGGCGGGCCGGTGATGGAACGCCGCCCTCGTTCGATCCGCTCTATACCCGCCGCGCCATTGCGGAAGCCTATGCCGATCGCACCCCTCCGGTCAACGCCTTCTTTCAGCGTTTCTATCAAGAAAGCGCTACCGGACTGGCCGGGCTGGAAGCGCGCGAACACACCGCTCAGGTGGTAGCCGCCGGGGAACGCGAACGCCGCGAGCGCCGTTTCCGTTGGGACGATCATGATACCGGCAAAGAGCGCGAAGTGGGCCGCCGCCTGCCCTATCTGGTCTGCTCGCCGACGATGGAACTCGGCATTGACATCGCCGACCTCGATATGGTGCATCTACGCAACGTCCCGCCTACCCCGGCCAATTACGCTCAACGCAGCGGGCGCGCCGGACGGCAGGGGCAAGCCGGGCTGATTTTCACCTACTGCGGCGCGCTCAATCCGCACGACCAGTATTTCTTCCATCATCGCCAGGAGATGGTGGCCGGAAACGTGCGCGCTCCCCAACTTTATCTGGCCAACGAGAGCCTGCTCCGCGCCCACCTGCACGCTCTCTGGCTGGGAGAAATCCGTCTGCCCTTGCGCCAATCCATTGAGGAGGTCATTGACACCGCTCAGGATGCCCTGCCCTTGCGTGCCGAAGTGCAGTCCGCCCTTCAATTGAAAGAATCCGTCCGCCGGCGCGTGCGCGAACGGATGCGCCGTGCCCTGCAAGCCGACACCTCTCTGCTCCGTCCCGCCCGCTGGTTTTCCGATACCTGGCTCGACCGCGTCCTCGAGGAAGCACCGCAAGCCTTCGACCGCGCCTTCGACCGCTGGCGCGAACTCTACCGCGCCGCCAAACGTCAACTCGACGAAGGACGTGCCGAGGAAGACCGGGCGCGCAAACGTGAGGACCAGGAACGCGCCAAAAGAAAGCAGGAAGAAGCGCGGCGTCAGCTCAACCTGTTGCTCCAGGTGGATGTCAGCCGCGAAGAGAGCGATTTCTACCCCTATCGCTACCTGGCCAGCGAGGGCTTCCTGCCCGGCTATAACTTCCCCGCTTTGCCGGTGCGCGCCTGGGTGCCGCGCGGGGAGGGAGAATTCATCTCGCGGGCACGCTCTTTGGCCCTGCGCGAATTCGCCCCCGGCAACTTTCTCTATCACGAAGGAGCGCGCTGGGAAATGACCGGCTTCCAGTCCCCACCTGGCGGCCTGGACGAACGCCGCCGTCAATTGCGCTTGTGCCACACCTGCGGCGCCTTCTGCGAGCCTGCCTCTGACCTGTGTCCAGCTTGTAACACTCAGTTCAACGCCGAAAACAGCCTGCTTGCTGACCTGCTCGAGATGCCTAACGTTCTCACCCGCCGTCGCGAGCGCATTACCTCCAATGAGGAAGAGCGCCGTCGTCGCGGCTACGCCGTCGAAACCTTCTACCAATTTGCCCCTGCCTCGCCTCTCCTTGCCGCCGACATCTTCCCCTCTCC
>JAOACN010000538.1 GCA_026417815.1 Chloroflexaceae bacterium
CCTGACTCCCTCCCCCGTAGGGGGAGGGTTGGGGAGGGGGCGAAACTCCACGAACGGTGCAACTCGTCTAACGACTGAACACCAGCACGAAGCCGAGCACAATCACCACCCCGACGGTAAAGATCAGCGCGTAGGTGCGCACGTAGCCGCTCTGAAAGCGCCGCACCTGCTCGCCGGCCCGGCCGAACAGGACGCCAACGCCCAGCACGAGCCCGTCAATGCCCTGCGGGTCGAAGACGCCAGCGAGGAAGTCGCCCAGCCGCTGGAACGGCCGCACAATCGCCCGCTGGTAGAGCCGGTCGAAGTACCAGGCCTCTTCCAGCCCGTCCCAGATGTCGCCGGAGTAGCGGTAGGCGGGGTCCTTGCCCCCGACCTTGATCTTCGCCGCGTTACTGGTATAGATCCACCAGCCCAGGTAGCTCATCCCCACCGCGCCAGCGGTGGCGATCAGCGCCAGGGCCAGATTGAACTTGCCTGCCTCTTCGTGCAGCACGGGCTTGAGCCAGTCGGTGAGCCAGTGGCCCCAGGGCAGGTTGATCGCCCCGCCGATGATCGCGCCGATCGCCAGGACGATCAGCGGCACGGTCATGACCCGCCCGCTCTCATGGGGGTGGTAGTGGTTGTCGCGCTGCTGGCCGAAGAAGATCAGCGCCACCTGCCGACCCATGTAGAAGGCGGTGATCAGCGAGGTGAGGAAGAGGATGATCAACTGCGGCCAGTGGTCGTGACCGAGGGCGTGGGCCAGGATCTCGTCCTTGGACCAGAAGCCCGCCAGGGGTACGATCCCCGCCAGCGCCCCCGCGCCGACCAGGTAGGTCCAGTAGGTTGTGGGCATGGCCTTGCGCAGCCCGCCCATCTTGCGCATATCCTGGGTCTCGTGGGTGCCGTGGATTACCGAGCCGGCGCCGAGGAAGAGCAGCGCCTTGAAGATGCCGTGGGTCAGCAGGTGGAAGATCGCCGCCACGTAGGCGCCCATGCCGCACGCCGCGACCATGAAGCCCAGTTGCGACACGGTCGAATAGGCCAGGACGCGCTTGATGTCCCACTGGGCAATCGCCGAGGTGCCGGCGATAAAGGCCGTCAGCACGCCGATCCACAGCACCCAGCTCTGGGTGGCGGGCGAGGCGGCGAAGAGGGTTTCGTTGCGCGTCATCATGTACACGCCGCCAGTGACCATGGTGGCAGCGTGGATGAGCGCCGAGACGGGCGTGGGGCCGGCCATGGCGTCAGGCAGCCAGACGAACAGGGGGAACTGCGCCGATTTGCCGGTGGCGCCGATCAGCAGCAGGAAGCTGATGAGCGTGGTCAGGGCAATGGGCTGCCAGGTCGGCCCGACGGTCTGTCCGATGATCTCCGGCACGCGCTCCAGGAAGCCCGGCTGTAGTTGCCCGCCAACGCTCACCTCGTAGAAATTGAGCGTCTTAAAGTTGGCGTAGATCGCCAGCATGCCCAGAATGAAGGCCGCGTCGCCGATACGGTTGACCACAAAGGCCTTCACTGCGGCGTCGGAGGCCTCGGCCCGCTCGAACCAGAAGCCGATCAGCAGGAAGGAGC
>JAOACN010000541.1 GCA_026417815.1 Chloroflexaceae bacterium
GGATGTGACCGCCGAGAGTGTGGATGGCGCCCTCTGGGGGGCCCTGCTGGCGCCCCGCGACCTGGAGCCCGACGCGGCCCGCCGCGAGATCGCGGGCAAGACGCTGACCCTCGGCATCGTGCCGGCCCTGGGCGCCACCGAGCCGGCCCTGATCCCCGGCGGGCCCCCCGCCGCCGATGTCGCGCCTCTGGTCTACGAACTGCCCCTCCTACCGCCGGGTGGCATGCTGCCCCCATCCGAGGCGGACAGGGTGGCCGTGTACCGCCCGCTCGATGCCCGGGCCACCACCGATGTGCTCAACGCGCCGGGGCTGGTCGAACTGACCCTGCCTGGCGAGATCGAGCGGCTGCGGCTCTGGTCCAACCTGGAGCCGCTGGAGGGCGGGGTGGGCGACTTCCCGCCCAGCCTGGACGTGCCCGACTTCAACCGTCGCCTGCTGACCTGGCTGCGCATCCGCCCGGCCCTGGCCGACCGGCCATCGCGCGCGCTGAACCTGCGCCTGCTCTGGGTAGGCATTAACGCGACCATGGTCAGCCAGCGGGCCCGCGTGAACGACGAGCCCCTGCCTGCGGGCACCGGTGAACCCGACCAGGTGGTCACGCTGGCCCGTGGGCCGGTGATCCCCGGCTCGGTGCAACTCACGGTGCTCAGTGGTGAGCAGGAGGAGCGGTGGGCAGAGGTTGACGACCTGGCCGCAGCCGGCCCCGAGGTTCCCACGATTGACCGGCGCGGCCCGCCTGGTCTGGCCGTCACCACGCCGCCCCGGGCGAGCACGGTCTTTGTGCTCGACCCCGAGGCCGGCACCCTGCGTTTCGGCGATGGCTTCCGGGGCAAACGCCCGCCCCGCGGCGCCGTGCTGCGGGCAAGCTACGACTACGGCGCCGGTGCGGCGGGCAACGTGGGCGCCGGGGCGATCACCGGCGGGCCGGGCCTGCCACCCGGCATCACCGCCAGCAACCCGGTGCGGACGTGGGGCGGCGCCGACGCCGAGAGCACCGCCGACGGCGAGCGCCAGGTGAGCCGCTTTCTCCAGCACCGTGACCGTCTGGTCACCGCCGCCGACTTCAAGACGATCACCTGGCGAACCCCCGGCGTGGCGCCTGGCCGGGTCGAGGTGCTGCCCGCCTTCCATCCGGCTCTCTCCCCGAACGAGCCCGGCGACGCCCCCGGCGCGGTGACCCTGCTGCTCATTCCGCGCTACGACCCGTTGCAGCCCGATGCGCCCATGCCCGACCGACTCTTCCTCGACGCCGTCTGCGCCTATCTCGACCCGCGCCGCCTGGTGACGAGCGAGGTGTTCCTGCGCGGCCCGGTCTACAAGGGCATCTGGATCTCGGTTGGCATTGACCTGGTGGCTGGCGCTGCGGCCGCCGAGGTGCGTGAACGGGTGCGTGACGAACTGCTGCGCACCCTGGCGCCCCTCCCCGCCACGCCCGGCCCCGACGCCGAGGGCGGCTGGCCGCTGCGCAAGCCAGTGGCGGCCCGCGAACTGATGGCCGTAGCAACGCGCGTTACCGGCGTGCTGCTGGTCAACGACCTGCTCCTCGCCGAGGGCGCCGGCGGCAGCGTTGCCACGGTCGCCATGCGCGGCCTGGAACTGCCGCGGGTGCTCGGCATCGCCGTGAGCGTTGGCGACCCCTTGAGCCTCGATGCGCTGCGCGGCGGGACCCTCGGCGCTGACCAGATCCAGCGGCGCCAGCGGGTGCTGCCCGTGCCGAGCATACCCGAGGAGTGTCGGTGAGACGGGTGATAGCCGATAGCCGATGAGTCGAGCCAGCGGGTAACCGCCGCCGAAGAGCCGGGGGACCGGCCGGTTTGCCAGTAGCCGAACCTGTAGGGGAGTCTGACGTGGACGCGAACGGCACACGCTTCTGGATGCTGCTTGGCGAGGCGGACTGGGGGGATTGCACCACCCCGGAC
>JAOACN010000580.1 GCA_026417815.1 Chloroflexaceae bacterium
GGGCTGCACCCTCCGCGCCTCCCCCGATCCGTAACGCGAAAGGGAAACAAGGACGGTTGGCGCAGCGAACCGCCGTTCGCCCGCCAGGGCGCCGAGGGAGGCAGGTATGCAGCGATGTACTCACTGTAACGCGCAACAACTAGACGGGGCAATTTTCTGCTCGGAGTGTGGCGCCAGTTTGCTGGGCAGCCCGCAGCGCCGTGAGACCACTGCTTCCCTCAATCGGGCCGCGGCCACGGGCGAAGCAACGGCCTTTGAGATGAGCGAGCCGCTGGTGATTGACGCGCCCGCCACGAGCGTTGCGCCAACCTTTACGCTGGTGGTGATCAACAGCGGCAGGCGCATCACCCTCGAGGCCACTGACAACCTGCTCATCGGTCGCAAGGACAACCAGCGCGGCATCTACCCCGACGTAGACCTGGGTCTCGATGGCGGCTACGATGCCGGTGTCTCGCGCCGCCATGCGATGATCTCGCTCCAGAACGGCGCTTACTGCATCGAAGATCTGGCCAGCGCCAATGGCACGTTCGTGAACGGACGGCGCCTGCCGCCGCAGGAGCCGTTCCCTATTCGCCCCGGCGATGAATTGAAGCTCGGCACGCTGCTGCTGCGTTTTGAAGTGGGATAAGCGTAGCGGTCGCCAGGAGGGGCGTTTCCCGGGAGGGTAAAGCCGCACGTGTTCAGAGTTGGGGTAACCCCGCAGACCTGGGAGCGAGGGCGTCCCGCCCTCACGGGATTCGAGGGCAAGATGCCCTCGCTCCCAGGAGAAGTATGAACCGTTACGGTAAAGCCCTCTTCGACCCTCCGACCGGGCAGGGACGTGGGGAACCCTGGTTTTCCCCCATTCACGGCAGACGTACCGGGAGGGCGAAACTCTCTCGGACACTCCCATTGGCAGGCTATCTTCACACGTAGGAGAGTTATCCGTGGCCAAGACCGTTATTCTGCACCTGACCGGCGAGGACCCGCTACTGGCCGAGATCGAGGCCGAACCGCAGCCGGGTGATCAGTTTATCCGCGTCTTCAACATGCGCAAGCGCGACGGCAAGCCGGTCAGCTACCTGGCAGCCGGCGTGCAGGCGGTGATCTTTCCCTGGCACCGCATCACCTTTATCGAGTTGATGCCCAGCGAAGAAGAGCGCAGTTCGGTGATCGACTTCTTCCGCTCGTAAGAGTTGCCCCCCGGACCTCCCAACCCGGGAGGTTCGGGTTACTCTATGAGATTCGGGGAGGGTGGAGCCTTCCCGGACCCTCCCCTCAGGCAGGGGCAGGGGGAAACACGGTTTCCCCGGGTACGCTCACACCCGCAAACGGACAGGAAACAGCCTATGATCGAGTACCCCGGACACGCCGGCGCCGCGGGCCGGCTGCAACGCAGCGAACTGTTCGTGCCCGCGTCGCGCTGGGCCATGATCGAAAAGGCGGCCCGCAGCGCCGCCGACGCGGTGTGCATTGACCTCGAGGACGCCGTCGCCCCTGCGGACAAGGACACCGCCCGGGCCAACGTGGCCCGCGCCTTTCGCGAACTCGACTTCGGGCCGCGCCTGCGCTCCTTCCGCATCAATGGCCTGGACACCCCCTTTGCCTACCGCGACCTGATCGAGGTGATCGAGACTGCCGGCGAGCACGTGGACCTGGTGATGGTACCCAAGGTGAGCGGTCCCGAGGATATTGCCTTCGTTGACCGGCTGCTCACACAAATCGAACTGGCGCGTGGTCTATCGCGGCGGATCGGCATCGAGGCGCAGATCGAAACGGCGCGGGGCTTTCTCTACATCCGCGAAATCGCCGCGGCCTCGCCCCGGCTGGAGACGTTGATCTACGGGCCCGGCGACTACGCGGCAGGGTTGCGGGCGCCCCTGGCGAACGTGGGCGAACGCGATGAGTACGACGCGGCCTACCCCGGCCACCGCTGGCATGCGATCATGCACGCGATTGTCGCCGCGGCGCGGGCCAACGGCCTGCGCTGCCTCGACGGCCCCTTCGCCGGCCTGCAGGCCCCCGAGGAACTGGAACGGGCCAGCCGCGCCGCCCGCGCCCTCGGCTTCGACGGCAAGCAGGCCATCCACCCCGGGCAGTTGGAGGTGATCAACCGCGTCTTCGCGCCATCAGCCGCGGAGGTGGCCCGGGCCGAGGCGGTGCTGCGGGCCTACGCCCAGGCCGTGGCCCAGGGGCGCGGCGTCGTCAGTCTCGACGGCAAAATGATTGACGCGGTCAACATCCGTATGGCCCAGGTGATCGTCGAGCAACATCGCCTGATCCAGCAGCGGGGCGAGGAATAAGAGGTGTGAGGAAACCGGGTTTCCCCTTGCCCCCGCCACCCGCCCCCTTTCGGGCAGGGGTGTGGGGAAACCCGGTTTCCCCCTGTTCAGACCAATCCCCGAAACTCCATCACCCCATCATTGACCGGGCCAAAGCGCAGGCTCAACAGGTCGAGCAGGTAGTTCTGGTACAGTTTCCACGGCTTTTTGACACCCTGGCGCGGCAGGCTGTCGAGGGCGCGGAGCACGTAGCCCGAGGTGAAGTCGAGGGCCGGAACAGTGCCAAGGTTGGGAT
>JAOACN010000670.1 GCA_026417815.1 Chloroflexaceae bacterium
CCCCATCTCCACCACCCCTCCACAGCTCCCCACCTCCACGGTTCTCCACCTCCACAGCTCCCCACCTTCCCACCTCAACAGCTCTCTACCTCCCCACCTCCCCACCTCCCCACCTCCACAGCTCCACACCTCCACACCTCCACACCTCCACACCTCCGCCCCCTCGGTCTGGACCTGGACCCCCGACGGGTGCCTGCACCTGCCGCGCCGGGCGGACCTGCCGGAGGCGCTGGCAGTGGCGGCCTTCGGGTGCTGGGAGGCGAGCACGGCCACGACGCTGGTCTACCGCCTGGGGCCGGCGGAGGCGGCGGCGGCGATCAGCCGCGGACACGACCCGGCGCGCCTGGCGCTCACCCTGGCCCGGCGCGGCGGCGCGCCGGCGTCCCTCGCCGAGACGCTGCGGGCGGCGGGGGGGCTGCGGCTCGCGCGGCGGACGGTGCTGCTCAGCGATGACCCGGAGGACCTGGCGCGGGCGCTCGAACTGGTCGCGCCCCGGCGCGCCGGTCTGAATGAGTTCGAGCACTATGCGGTCCACCGCCAGGGGGCGAAATTCCTCCATCAGGTCAAGGGCCAGCGATGGCCGCCCCGCCTCGATGACGTGGAACACGCCCAGATACGGGTCCAGCCCCGTGAACTGCACGGCGGTGAGGGCGTCGTGCAGCAGCAGGGTATAGCCGAAGGAGAGCATGGCGTTGATTGGGTCGGGCGGAGGGTAAAACTGGCGCCCCTGAAAACCCCAGCTTTGCTGGAACCTGACCCGCCAGGCGCCGAAGTAGGCCGCGGCGCCGGCGCCCTCATGCCCGCGCACGGCGTCAATGTCCACCGCGGTGTCCACGGCGGCAAGAGCGGCGTCAATCTGCCCCAGCGCCGAGGCAGCGGCGGGCCAGTTGGCGCGGGCCAGCACGGCGCGCTGGTTGCTGAGCTTGGCGCGCACCACCGCGCGGGCCAGTTCGAGGTTCCAGGCCGGCTCGTTCACCCGCTGCATCTGGGCCAGGCGCAGCGCCCCAAAGCGCGATGGCCCGGAGGTTTGAATTGCGGGTGAGGTTACTGTGGCTCAGGGCGCCCGCACGCCGAGCACCACCCGCCCGCCGGGCAGCACCCAGCCGCCCTCCGGCGGTTCGGAACTCACCACCTGGTTGGCCTTGTAGCGGTCGAAGACCTCGGGGATGCGCTCGCGGTCCTGCAGGTCCACGATAATGTTCTCGCGGGGGATGCCGCGCTGCGCCAGATCCTCGATCACGGTTTCGACCTTCTCGCCCCGAATGTTCCACGAGACCTGGATGGCCCCCGGCACCGGCGGATCGGGGGGCGTGTCCTCCACCACCCAGGCCAGCACCCAGCCCTCGTAGCCGATCAGGTTGGGGTCGAAGTTTTCCTTCACCCGCACGCGGTACCAGCCGGGATAGCTGGTCGTGTCGAGGATCTCCAGCAGGTCGCCGTTGCGCAGGTAGCCGCCGCGGGACGACTCATCGGGCCGCAGGCAGAGCAGCCCGAACGGGCCGGGGATGTCCTGCCCCTGGAAGCGGTAGCTGGGCAGGGGCCGGATGGCGGCCAGGTGGCGGTAGTCGTACTTGATGCCGAGGATGCGGCTCTCGCGCAGGTAATCCTGGAGCCGCAGGGTCACGCCAGCGGGCAGCCCGTTGAGCAGCAGGTCGTACTGGCCGCTGCGAAAGCCGTCGGGCAGCCGGTTGAGGCGCAGGTCGAGCCGGCCCGGTTCGGCGCGCTGGACGATCAGCCCGATGGCGGGGCGGTTGTCGCTGGCCGGGGCGGGTTGCAGGGTGACGGTGCGGATGCCGGTCAATTGTTCGCCGATCAGGGTGAATTGCAGCGGTAACCGGCCCACAAAGACGAAGTCGCGGTCGCCCTGGTCGGGGATCTCGAAGCGCGACACCACGAAGGGCGGTGGGGTCGCGGTAGGCGTCTCGGCCGGCTCGGGGGGCGTCGCGGTGGAAACGCCGCCGGCGGGTGTAGGCGCGCCGGGGGTGGAGGCGGGAACGGTTGGGG
>JAOACN010000076.1 GCA_026417815.1 Chloroflexaceae bacterium
GACCAGAGCCGCACCATTCGCCTCCCGGTGCATATGGGCGAAGCGATCAGCCAGGTGAAGCGCACCAGCCATAAGCTCCAGCAGTCGATGCAGCGCGAACCGACGCCCGAAGAGATCGCCGAGGCCATGGGCATTAGCGCCGGCAAGGTGCGGCGCACCCTCGAGGCGAGTATGCATCCCCTCTCGCTCGAGATGCCGGTGGGCCAGGAGGGTGAGGGCCGCATGGGCGATTTTATCGAGGACGAGCGCATCTCCACCCCTGCCGAGGCCGCCGCCGCCTCGATGCTCCGCGAACAGATCGAAGAAGTGCTGCAAAAGCTCCCCGAACGCGAGCGCAAAATTATCCAGTTGCGCTATGGTCTCAAGGACGGGCGCTATCGCACCCTCGAAGAGGTCGGCGTGGAGTTCGGTATTACCCGCGAACGCATTCGCCAGATTGAGGCCGTCGCGCTACGCAAGCTGCGCCATCCCCATCTCGGCAAGAAGTTGCGCGGTTACCTCGATTGATGCCTTTTCGTGTGACTGGCGGGGTGGAGACGGCCCGGCGGGTCGTCTCTCCCCTACGCCATCGCCCGCGCCTGGCGCCACTGGCCGCGCCCGCGCTGCTGGCCCTGCTGACGCTGGGCCTGCTGCTGGCCGGCGCGGTGGTCGCCAACCCTGGCGTTGATCTGAGCGTCGCTGATCCGGCGGCGCGCCGGGTGCTGGTCGGCTTTTATGGCCTGGAGCGCAACGCTACCGATGTCTACCGCTGGAGCGAGCCGCTGTCCGCCCTCGTGCTCTTCGGCTTCGATGGGCGCCCGGCAATCCTGAGTCTGCGCCTCGCCGCGCCCCGCCCGCCTGGAATTGCTCCTGTGACGGTGCAGGTGCGGAGCGATGATCGGCCCTTCGGCGCTTTCGTGGCCGCCAGCGACTGGCGGCGCTACCACCTGCTCACCCCGACCGATCCCATCGGCGAGAGCGCCCTGGTGCTGCAAACCACGCCGTTCACCTCCCCCGGCGACCCCCGTGAGCTTGGCCTGGCCCTGAGCAGTGCGCGCGCTACGCCGGCGACGACCGGGCCGTTGCTGCCACCGGCGCGGGCGCTGTACCTCCTGGCCCTGCCCCTCATCGGCTGGTTGCTGCTCACGCGCCTGGGAACGCCAGCGCCCCTGGCGCTGGCGTGCGGCGCGCTGCTGGCCCTGCTGGCCGGCTGGGCCATGGCCTTCCCCACCGCGGCAGGCTACTGGCTGCCTACCCTTGGCTGGCCCTGGTGGCCGGCCCTGCCGCTGGCCCTCCTGGCGACCTGGCCCTGGCTGGGGGCCGGCCTGGCCGCCACCCGTGACCGTCTGGCGCGCCGCCCCGCCACCGGCTGGGCCGGTCTGACCGTGGGCCTGGTCGCCCTTCTCCTGATGCGCCTCGGCCTGCCGCCGCTCCCGGGGATGTTCCTGCTTGTCGCCGGGGTGTGGGTGGGCCTCGCGCCGCTCGCCGGGCGCGCCGCCATCCTTGCCGGGGAGCGCCTTACCACCCGCTGGCCCCTCGCCGTGGCGCTGATCGTCCTGCTGGCGATTGGTTTGCGCTTCGCGAACCTCGATGGGCAGCCTGCGGGCCTCTGGCGCGATGAGTCGCGCCATGGGCTGCAGGCGCTGCGGATCTGGAACGATCCCGGGTATCGCCCGATCTACGTGGTCGTCGGGGCCGACCTGCCGGCGCTGCTCTTCTACCTGATGGCGCCAGTGGTGGGCCTGTTCGGCCCGCACGCCTGGAGCGCGCGCCTGGTGAGCGCCCTGGCCGGCGCCCTTACCCCGCTGGCGCTTTTCTGGGCCGCCGGCCCGCTCATTGGCCGGCGCGCGGCGCTCTTTGCCGCGGCGCTGGTCGCCTGGGCCTCCTGGAGCCTGAGTATGAGCCGCTGGGCCTTTCCCGCCACCCTCGACCATCTGCTGGTGCTGGGGGCGGTGGGGTTCCTCTGGCGCGGCCTCGCGCCACCGGAGGAAGCGATCGGCGCGCGGCGGCGGGCGGCGTTCCTGGCGGCGGCGGGCCTCCTCGGCGGCCTCGCGGTGTACACCTACCACACCGGCCGCGTCGCGCCTCTGGCCCTGGCGGCGGTAGCGGCGATCCGTCTGGGCGCGTCGGCCCCGGCATGGCGGCGGGCGCTGCCCGGCCTGGCCGTCGCGGCCCTGGTGGGCGCCTTGACCGTCGCTCCCCTGGCGCTGTACATTTTGAACGACCAGCAGGGCTACAACCGGCGGGTGGGCCGGGTCGCGCTGCTGAATAGCGGCAATCTGACCACGCGCATACCCGCCGAGCCAGTGCTCGATAATCTAGAGCGGTACCTGCTGATGTTCCACGTTCGCGGCGATTTCAACGGGCGCCACCATATGCCCGACGCGCCCATGCTCGACCCCGTGGCGGGGCTGTTGCTGGCCATGGGCGTCGGTCT
>JAOACN010000131.1 GCA_026417815.1 Chloroflexaceae bacterium
GTTCGGTAGATGTGAACACTATCGTTTCCCCATCCCCCTGCGTGATGGAAGCGTCTCGGTTGGAGTGACGCGGGGAGGCTGCGCCTCCCGGCAGCTACAGGAATCGTTGCGGGCGCATGCTACAATTCGGTTTGTAGGATAGTCTCGGAGGGGCCTGCGGCCCCTGCCAACCTGCCAAGATGACGGAGAACCGCACTTCCCTCCTGGGTCGCCTCTGGGCGCGCTGGTGGCACCTGTGGGGCCTCAGCCTGTGCTACATGGGGCACACCACCCACGACCGCTCCTTCTACCGCGCGGGGGTGGGCTCGTTTCAGCGCGCCACCCGGTGCTGGCCCGAGTTCGCCCCGGCGTACTACCGCCGCGGCCTCATCCGCGGGCGCGAACTGGGCGAGTACGCCGCCGCCATCGCCGATCTGGAGCGGGCCAGCGCCCTGCTCCCGGAGTGGCCCGAACCCTACCTGCAACGCGGTCTGTTCCATCGCTTCAACGGCATGCCCGCGCAGGCCCTCGCCGACCTGCGGCGCTTCGTCGAACTGGCCCCCGAGGGCTACTGGCGCGATGAGGCCGGCAGGCAGATCGCCGCCATTGAAGCCGAGAGCGCCGGGGGCATGGTATAATCCCCGGCAACGGTCGCCGCAGCGTGATACCCAGGTTTTCTGATATACGTCAGCCGCTGCCATCCAGGCGCGCTTCAGCCGTAGACGCGCGACCCCAACCGGACCCTGCCGCTCCCCGCTTCGCTGCGGCACCTGTCAGAAACCATTGTTGAATCCCCGCCAGCAGGTCTCCCATGCCTACCTACCGCGCCTGGTTCGCCGCTCAGGATGATCCCGACGAGCGCTACCCGCTGACCGAGGTGGTCTACTACTCGCGCTCCGGCGGGTTGCTCGAAGTGCAGCACGACCTCGAGGCCCTGCGCCAGGTGAGCGCCGAGGAGTGGAAGCAACTCTTCGACCGCCGCTGGATGCGCACCGCCTGGCCGCACGGTTCCGGCGTCTGGGGCAAGAAGGAGTGGGTCTGCCCCGAGCTTGACGACGAGAACGTTGTCAGCATGTTCGAGGGCGGCACCAACCTCTTCTGGGCCGAGCGCTTCGGGCGCGAGATCGGTGTCGAGGACTTCTGGATCAAAATGTGCGGCAACAGCCATACCGGGTCGTTCAAGGACCTGGGGATGACCGTGCTGGTGAGCGTGGTCAAGCAGATGATCCGCGAGGGCAAGCCCATCCGCGCGGTGGCCTGCGCCTCCACCGGCGACACCTCCGCCGCTCTGGCGGCCTATGGCGCCGCCGCCGGCATTCCGACGATCGTCTTCCTGCCCCGCGGCAAGGTCAGCGTGGCTCAACTGGTGCAGCCGATCGCCCACGGGGCCACCGTCATCTCCCTCGACACGGACTTCGATGGCTGTATGCGCATCGTGCGCGAGATTACCGCCGATCCCAACAATGGCCTCTACCTGGCCAATTCGCTCAACTCGCTGCGCATCGAGGGCCAGAAGACCGTCGGCATCGAGATCGTCCAGCAGTTCGACTGGGAGGTGCCGGACTGGATCGTCATCCCCGGCGGCAACCTCGGCAACACCTTCGCCCTGGGTAAGGGCTTGCTGATGATGTACGACCTGGGGCTGATCTCGCGCCTGCCGCGCATTGCCTGCGCCCAGGCCGAGCACGCCAACCCGCTCTACCGCGCCTACCGGAACGACTGGCGCTACGAGCCGATCACCGCCGGGACCACCGCGGCCTCGGCCATCCAGATCGGCGCGCCGGTCAGCATCAACCGGGCCATCAGCACCCTGCAGCGTTTCAATGGCGTGGTCGAGCAGGCCAGCGAGCAGGAGCTTGCCGACGCCGCCGCGCGCGCCGATCGCACCGGCGCCTACGCCTGCCCGCATACCGGCGTGGCCCTGGCCGCGGCAATCAAGCTGGTGGAGCAGGGTGTGATCCGGCGCAGCGACCGGGTGGTGGTGGTCTCTACCGCCCACGGGCTGAAGTTCAGCCGCTTCAAGGTCGAGTACCACGAGGGTCAGTTGCGCGAAGTGGTCAGCACCTACGCCAACCCGCCGATCGAACTGCCGCCCGACATAGATGCCGTGCGCCGCGTGCTCGATGAGCGTATGGCCGCGAAGGATTTTGGATTTTAGATTTTGGATTTGGTGTGATGGGGTTGGATGCGCTCGGCGGGGCGCGGATGCCCGCGTGGACAGCCTCGAACGGCCGCGGCGCCCGCCGCCAGCAGCCCGTTGCCCCTGTTTTCGCCCCGCGCGCCGCGCCGCAACCGCGGCGCACGTGAAGCGCCTATGGTCATCACAGGCTACGCCCGGCGCGTCAGTGCCTCCCTCACTCCCAGGCAGGTGATTGCCCCCGAGGTGGCCGCCAGCGGCGACCCGGCGGAAATCGCCGCCCATTGTCTGGCCGCGGTTGATGCGGAGTTTGCCGGGCGCGCCCGCGAGGGTGACGTGCTGGTGGTGGACGGAGAGTTGTTCGGCGGCGAGGGGGCCGAGGCGGCGGTGCTGGCGCTGCAGGCCGCGGGTATTGCGGCGCTGATCTGCCGGAGGGCCGCGGCGGAGCTGGTCGTCGTCGGTGAACAATACGGTCTGCCGGTGTTGAGTGTTTCCCCCGCCGCGGCCCACCTCGCCGAAGGGACGCTCCTGCGGCTGGACCTCGAGCGCGGGCGACTCGAGGGGGACGGCCACACCTGGCCCTTCACCCCGCTGGCGCCCGCGGCGCTCGCGACCGCGCGCCGGGCGCAGGTGCTGACGCGGATGCGCCGCGTGGTCGAGGAGGAGGGCCTGGCGGAGGGGTAGTGTCATTTCGGATTTTGGATTTTGGATTTTGGATTGCTTTATATTGGGAGGGGCGCGGGGGGGCGGAGCCTCCCTGCAACTGCCTTCCGGTCCGCCCGCGGCGGGAGGCTTGTCCTGACTTCGCCACGGGGCGCGCCCGCGGCGGGCGTGGTGCATAGCAAGGTTGCGAGGGAGCCGGCATGCGCGCGAAAGAGTTCCGGCGCCTGGTGAACGACCTGGCCCGATCGGGTGAGGCGATCCCGCCCCGCTGCCGGCACGCCCTCGAATGTGGCGGCTGCGCCTTTCAGGACCGGGCCTACCCCGCGCAACTCGCCGCCAAGCGCGCCGCCCTGGGGCGCATCTTCGCCGAGGCCGGCATAGCAGTCGTCACCACAGCCGAAACCTTCGATCTGGTTGCCTCGCCCGACCCCTTCGGCTATCGCACGCGCATGGACTACGTAGCCACCCGGGGACGCTTCGGGCTGCGGGCGCGCGGGCGCTTTAACCAGGTGGTGGATCTGGAAGAGTGCCATCTCATTCCTCCTGAAGCCTTCGCGGCGGCCCGCGCGGTCTGGGCGGAGGCCCGCGCCCTCGGCCTGCCCGACTACGACGTGCGGCGCCACGAAGGCTTCCTGCGCTACCTGGTCGTGCGCCGCAGCCCCGACAACGAGTTGCTGCTGGCGGCGGTTACCGCCGCCGGCGAGCCGGAAGCGGCCATGGAGCGCCTGGCCGCCACGGCGCTGGAACAGCCCGGCGTGGTTGGCTTCCACTGGCTGCGCAACGCCACGCTGACCGACCTTTCCTTCGGCGCGCCGGTGCGTCACTGGGGCGCGGCGACGCTGAGCATGCGCGTCGGGCGCCTGCGCCTGGCGATCGGCCCCAACACCTTCTTCCAGAACAACGTGCATCTCCTGGAGCGCCTGCTGGACGACGTGCGCAACGCGGTCGATCCCGGGTCGTGCGCCGTAGCCGACCTGTACGGCGGCGTGGGCCTCATCGCGCTGACCCTGGCCCCGCGCGTGGCTCGCGTGGTCTGCGTGGAGGCGGTGGACGAGAGCGCCGCCCTGGCCCGTGAGAACGCCGCGGCGAACGGCATCGCCAACGTCGAGGCGATCGCCGCTGACGTGGCGACGTACCTGCGCGCCCAGGGGCCGGGCGCCTTCGACGTAGCGGTGCTCGACCCGCCCCGCACCGGCCTCGGCCCCGATGTGTGCCGCGAGTTGCTGCGCCTCGGCCCGCGCCGCATTGTCTATGTCTCCTGCAACCCCCTCACCCAGCTTGAAGATCTCCGCGCCCTCGCCCCGACCTACGCCGTGCGTTCCCTCCGCGGCTATGATATGTTCCCCCATACTCCTCACGTAGAAACGCTGGCCGTGCTCGATCGGGCGCAAGAGTGACGCTTCCGGGAACGTCGGCGCGGCAATCAGCTTGCCCCGCACCCCTCTGATACAGGGCCGGCGCCGAGTCCTCGGGGTTTGGGGCGGCTACGCCTCCCCACGGCCCACCGCAGGAGACGGGCTTTGCCCGGGCCCCGCCCTTCGATAAGGATAAGGATGGTGTTCATATCTACCGAACACCTTCTCACCGCAGAGGGCGTGGAGGGCTTCAAAACGTTCACCCTCTCCGTTCCTCTGCGCGCTCTGCGGTAAATCTGACCAGATACTCGATAGGTTCGGATTGACAATCGGCGGTTCTTCGGTAAAATAAGAACAAAAGTTCTGATATTGTTCCACAACCCTTCCACGAGTGCGATGCGGGGAACCTGGCTTCCCCGCATTGCCCATCAGGAGTGTGTGCGGCGGGTTCTTGAGGGGGCGGGGCTGTGAGGGCGCGTCTCCTGGACCCTTCCCCACGTCCCTTCCGGAGGGCATCCAGCACGCTCTCGAACAGGAGGTGCCGGGAGAGCTATGCGCTCCCGGCAAACCCTCTTCTCCGACCAGGGTGCACGCGGACGGAGCCCGTGCGTATCGTCCAGCAGGAAGGAGGTCAGCTATGGGGGTGACGAGCAGGGAACTCGGCGGGAACATGCCCACGGTCCCCCGGATTCTGGGGCCAGTGGCCTACGTTCTGACGTTCTTGCTGGCGGCGCTGGCCATCCACGTGCTGGTGGGCGCAGTAGTGGAGCGGGCGCAAGTTGCGCTCGACGATATGCGCTATGGCCGGCCCCGCACGGCCCACGTGACGGGGTACGTCGGTCACGGCGCGGAAGGGGCCGGGCGCCCGACGCACATCGTCGCAATGAACCTGGAACGACAAATAGTAGTACTCGAATTGCCGGGAAGCGATCCGCAGCAGGCCCGCAGCCTGCCGGGACCGTACCTCTTTGGTTCGCGCCAGGAGCTCGCGCCTGTGGTATTATCTCTTCTTGATATGGACGGTGACGGCCTTGACGATCTGGTGCTCACGGTCAGTAGCGAGCGGATCGTCTACCTTAATCGCGAGGGCGCATTCCGTCTGCCCACGGCGGAGGAGCAGGCGCTGCTGGCGCAGGAGCAACTTCCGTGAGCGCGTCCGACGACCAGGATCGTCCGGCGGATCAACGGCGGCGCGAGCCGCGTTTTCCTCTGACGGGTGAGGATCTCGCCCCCAGGAAGCAACCCCCTCGGCCACTGGCCACTGACTATGCCGAGGACGAAGCGGCCTTTCCCACCTTTGCCGATACCCGTCCGGACCGGGCGGGCCGGCCCCGCCACGACCTGCGCCCGGAAGAGCGGCGGTTGGCCGCGACTTCGAGCGATCGGGACTCTGC
>JAOACN010000143.1 GCA_026417815.1 Chloroflexaceae bacterium
TGTTCTCTACCGGCGGGCGCATGGCCCGCTGGTCGCTGAAGAAGGCGCTGGTCTGGTTGGGCTGGTAGCGGGGCTGGTCGTACATATCAACGTGGCAGGCGACCAGCAGCAGGCACAGGGGCAACCAGGCCATCCGCACCACCCGTGAGCCGATCCGTATGCGAGAAGGTTGTGCCATGGCTGCGCTTTCCAGTTACTCTTCACCATGTTCGGGCGCCAGGGCCGGGTTGGGGTTCCATACCCGCGCCAGGTAACTCGTGCGCGGCAAGGTGTTGAGCAGGCCGAGCACCGTGTAGTTGTGCGGCTGCGCCTTATACTTGGTGACCTTGCTCTCGGGGTTGTTGATGTCGCCGAAGATGATTGCCTGGGTCGGGCAGGCCTGCTGGCAGGCGGTGACCACCTCGCCGTCCTCGATCGGGCGGTTCCCCTGCACCTTGGCCTTTGTCCGAACGTCAACGATCCGCTGGATGCAGTAACTGCACTTCTCCATCACGCCCCGGTTACGCACCGTCACCTCGGGATTGCGCATCAGCTTGAGGCTCGGCGTCTCCAGATCCTGGTACTGGAAGAAGTTGAAGCGGCGCACCTTGTAGGGGCAGTTGTTGGAGCAGTACTTGGTGCCCACGCAGCGATTGTAGACCATGTTGTTGAGCCCCTCGGCATCGTGGACGGTCGCGGCCACGGGGCAGACCAGTTCGCACGGGGCCTGCTCGCAGTGCTGGCAGGTCATAGGCATCATGTAGGTCTCGGGGTTGTCGAAGTTGGACCCGGCGAAGTAGCGGTCAATGCGGATCCAGTGCATCTCGCGGCCACGGGCGACTTCGCTCTTGCCCACGATGGGGATGTTGTTTTCGGCCTGACAGGCCACCACGCAGGCATTGCAGCCGATGCAGGCGGTCAGGTCAATGGTCATGCCCCACTGGTTGCCCACCGAGTAGTCAAAGCCGGGCAGGTTCCCGGGCAGCAGGCTGACGTAACCCTCGGTGCCCGGGCCGGGGGTATCCTTGCCGTACTCCTCCAGGTAGACCTCGCGGGAGATGTGCTTGGGATCGGCCTTGAAACGTTCAAACTCGCCAGCGCGCACAATATCGCGCCCCTGGAGCGTCCAGTGGTCCTGGGTGCTGACCAGGGGGTAGGTCCCGCCGGGCACGCTCACCTCCACCTGGCCGCTGAACCAGGGCGCCTCGCTGGTGCGCAGAGCGTAGGTGTTGAAGCCGGTGTTGGCCGCCACGCGACCGGCCTCTTCGCCGCGGCCATAGCCCAGGGTGACGGTGATGGTGTTCTCGGCGTGCCCCGGCACGATCCAGATGGGCATGGTGAGGGCGCGGCCCTGGTGGCGCAGTTCGATCAGCGTGCCATTGGCGCGGCTCAACCGCTCCAGGGCCCACTGGCTGGCCGCGTTGTCGGGCGAGGCCAGGTCCTCGAGGGTGAAGGGCAGGTTCAGCAGCCGGATGGCCGTGCCAGGGCTGACCAGGGCCGCGTTGTCCCAGGTGAGCTTGGTCATAGGGCGCGGCAGTTCCTGGAGCCAGCCGTTGTTGGCGTAGCGGCCATCCCAGATCGCCGGGTCGGGGCGGAAGATCAGTTCCAGGCCTTCGCTGGCGGGTGGCAGGTTGTAGGTGACATCGGCGCGCGGGGTGACGGTTCGGGCGGGCAGGGCGGTACCGGGCACGACGCCGTTGTTGAGGCTGCCACGGAAGAAATTGTCGAACTCTGTCCCCTCGAAGCCGCTCTGCTGCTGCCAGTAGGCGCGCACAAGGTCGTAGGGGGTCTGGCCGCTCTGGCCAAGCATCACCGCCAGCAGTTCGTGGGCGGTGCGCCCGCCGTAGAGGGGCAGGATCAGCGGCTGGATAATCGTCGCCGTGCCGTCGTAGGCGCGAATGTCGCTCCAACTCTCCAGGGTGTGGCAGAGGGGGATGAACCAGTCGGCCAGGGCGGCGGTTTCGTCGTTGTAGAAGTTGAGCGCGGCCTTGAATTTCGCCTTACTCATCGCATCGGCGAAGTTCAGGTCCGCCGGGGCGGTAAAGGCGGGGTTGGAGTCGATGATCACCAGCACTTCGACCGCGCCGGCATTGAGGTCGTTCACCAGGTCGCGGAGGGCGGCGACCTGGTCGCCGGGGCGGGCCGCCACCGCGTCGGTATGTTCCACGGTGACGCCCACGGCGCCGAGGGCCGCGTTGATGGCGTGGGCCAGGGCATGCACCACCGGCGGCTGCCATTCGCCAACCACCACCACCCCTTCGGAACCGGCCGCCCGGAGGTCGGCGATCAGGGCGTCGAGGAACGGGCGCGCCTCCTCGGGCAGGCTGGCGCGGGGAGCGTTGGGCACGCCCAGACCCGCGGCGATGTAGGCCGCCGCCGCGCCAACCTCGCTGGCCTTGAGCCGCAGGCGGTGGTCGGCCACCACACCGGTGTTCGAGAACACCGGCTCAATGGCGTAGAGCCGGCTAATCTCGGTCGTATCCTTGAGCACGCGCCGGCGGCTGATCCAGTCGCGGGCGTAGCGCGCCCGCGCCGCCGGGTCCTGCAACACGTCGCTGTCGAGGGAAACGATCACCCGCGCGCGGTCGAGGCGGTAGCGCGTCTCCACCACCTCGCCGAAGGCCAGCCGCGCGCCCTCGTAGGTGTTCGAGCGACCCACGGGGTCGTACTGCACCCACTTCGCGCCGGGGAAGGTGGCGAGCAACTCCTCGAACTGGGCCGCCAGGGTTGGCGAGGTGATTGTGGGGGTCAACACGCGCAGACCCTGGCCCTGCAGGCCCCGCTGCAACTGCATCACCTGGCCGAAGGCGAGGAGGAACTGTTCCCAGGTGCTGATCCGCCCAGTGTTCAGGACCGTCTCGGGCCGGTCGGGATCGTAGAGCTGGAGGATCTCGGCCTGGGCGAACAGGTCGGTAGCGCCCAGACTGGCGGGATGGTTGGGATTGCCCTCGATCTTGATCGGGCGCCCGTCGTAATTCTTGACCGCCACGCCGAGGCCAAAGCCCTCGAAGCTGGTGGCCGTGGCGTAGTAGAGGGGAATGCCCGGCTCCTGATTGTGCGGCGCGCGGGCGAACGGGGCCACCAGTTCCTGGGGTTGCTTGATGGCGAAGGTGCACCCGGAGAGGCCGGCCAGGGCCAGCGAGGCGCCCATCAGCTTGAGAAAGGTGCGCCGGGTTACGGGATCGGCTGACAGTTCGGCGGCCCCGGCGGGAAACTCGCGGCGCAGCAACTCCTGAAACGCCGGTGTATCCGCCAGTTCGTCGAGCGAGCGCCAGAACTGCTTGCCGCGGGCGGCTTGCAAGCGAGCGCGGACGGCGCGAAGCTCTTGCTCGGTCGCGTGAAGGGTGATGTCACTCATCGGCAGCAGCCAGACTAGACAAGGTGACGGCAGGCGTCGGCGCGGTAGTTTGTGATTTCTGGAACGAGTTTACTCGCCCGAATTATACCAGCCCCGTGACCTCTGGTGACAGCGGAAAAGATACCCGTTGAGCCTGATTGATCTACCTGCGAGGAATAGAAGTGCAACAGCAGCGTGGCCGGGCAGAGGCGGAACAGGAGAAGCGCGCAGTTGCGTCGGGATGCTTTCTTTTGCAAGGCGATTGTAACATGCCAGCACAGGATGGCGCAAGTCGGGGCCGGGTAGTAACTGTTCACCCTTCTCCCGGGAGCGAGGGCATCTCGCCCTCGAATCCTGACGAGGGCGGGACGCCCTCGCTCCCAGGTCTGCGGGGTTACCCCGACTCTGAACACGTACCGCCGACCCTTAATTTGACCTGCTTTCAGAATCCCGGCATGATGAAAGGGATTGCCCGGGCGCGAGAGTTGGGGAGAGCGCAGCCCTCCCAGAAAACTCCATGGCGTTCCTGGCGTTGTGCGGCGAAGCCGCACCGGTCCTGAGGTGAACATAGTCGGGTGGGCGGCAGCGCGCTGCGGCCGCAGCGCGCTGCGGCCGTACGGGGGCCGGTTTGCATCGCGGCGGTGTGCGCCCCGCGAATGTGGGCCTAACAAGAACAAGGAGTTCAATACGTGGCACAGCACTGGACGATTGACGCAATCCCTGACCAGAGCGGCCGGCTGGTGGTAATCACCGGCGCCAACAGCGGCATCGGCTTTGAGGCGGCGAAGGCCCTGGCGGGCAAGGGGGCCCACGTGATCCTGGCCGTGCGCAGCCCGACGAAGGGTCAGGCTGCCATAGAGCGGATCCGCGCCGCCCATCCGCGGGCGCAGGTGGAACTGGAAATCCTTGACCTGACCGACCTGGCCAGCGTGCGGGCCTTCGCGGAGCGCTTCGAGGCGCGCTATGGCGCCCTGCCGTTGCTGATCAACAACGCCGGGGTCATGGCGACGCCTTACCGCCGCACCGCCGATGGGTTCGAGTTGCAATTCGGCACGAACCATCTGGGGCACTTCGCCCTGACCGGCTTGCTGCTGCCGGCCATCCTGGCCGCGCCAGGAGCGCGCGTGGTGACGGTGAGCAGTATGGCCCACAGCTTCGGGAGGATCGACTTCGACAATCTGGATGGCTCGAAGGGCTACCAGCGCTGGGCGGCTTACGGCCAGAGCAAGCTGGCCAATCTGCTCTTTGCCTACGAGTTGCAGCGGCGCTTCGCGGCCACGGGGGCCAGGGCGATCAGCCTGGCCTGCCATCCCGGTTACGCTGACACCGAGTTGCAGAAGGTCGGCCCCCGAATGGACGGCTTCGCGCTTGGCGAAGCGGTGTTAGGGATGGTGAATCGCGTCTTCGCCCAGAGCGCCGCGATGGGCGCCCTGCCGACGCTCTACGCCGCCACGGCCCCCGAGGCCCACGGCGGCGACTTCATCGGCCCCGATGGCTTCGGCGGCGCGCGGGGCTATCCCGTGCCGCAGCGTTCCAACGCTCGCTCCTATGATCCGGAGCTGGCCCGCCGGCTGTGGGAAGTCTCCGAGCGCCTTACCGGCGTGCGCTACGCCTTCCCCGCCGAGGTCTACGCGGCGGATTAGAGCACTGACCGGAACGCTTGATCCACTGAGGACATTGAGCCGTGTGGCTCGCGGCGCTCAGGCCGCCTCGTTGCGAATCAACCTTTTCGAGGAAAGCTATAGTAGTAGTCTGTAAAGTAGTTTTTCGCTATTCCGCCCGCCCGGTCATGCTGAGCGCAGCAGCCGAAGCCCTGAGCCCTTCGCGTCGCCAAACGGGCCAGGGAGGGACTTCATCCCTCCCTGGCCCCTTTCGCCTGTCCCGAAGAACTGATCAGCGCTGGTCCACCGGCACGTAGTCGCGGCGGGCCGGGCCGAGGTAGATCTGCCGCGGGCGGGTGATCTTCTGCTCGTCGTCAGCGAGCATCTCCTGCCACTGCGCCAGCCAGCCCGAGGCGCGGGGGATGGCGAACAGGAAGGGGAAATACTCGATCGGGAAGCGCAGCGCCTGGTAGATCAGACCGCTGTAGAAGTCCACGTTCGGGTAGAGCTTCCGGGAGATGAAATACTCGTCCTGCAGGGCGATGCGCTCGAGTTCGACGGCGATCTCCAGCAGCGGATTCATCTCCGTGGCCTCGAAGACCTCGTAGGCCACTTTGCGAATGATCTTGGCCCGCGGGTCGTAGTTCTTGTAGATGCGGTGGCCGAAGCCCATCAGCAGTCGCTCGCCCTTCTTCACCTTTTCGATGAAAGCCGGCACATTGGCCTTGGTGCCGATTTCTTGCAGCATCCGCAGCACCGCCTCGTTGGCGCCGCCGTGGAGCGGGCCGTAGAGTGCCGCGGCAGCGGCTGAGAGGGCGCAGTAGGGGTCAACCCGGCTCGAACCAACGCCGCGCATAGTTGAGGTCGAGCAGTTCTGCTCGTGGTCGGCGTGCAGGATGAACAGAACGTCCAGCGCCTTGGCCAGCACCGGGTTCACCTCGTAGTCCCGCTGGTTCATATAGTCCATCATGTACAGCAGGTTGGCCGTATAGCTCAGCGAGTTATCCGGGAGGTTGAAGGGTCGCCCGATGCGGTGGCGGTAGGCGAAGGCGGCGATGGTCGGGATCTGGCCGATGATGCGCCAGACCTGCTTCTCGCGCACGGCGGGATCGTCAATGTTCCTGGCTTCCGGGTAGAGGGTGGACATGGCCGCGACCGAACTGATCAGAATGCCCATGGGGTGTGCGTCGTAGCGGAAGGCCTGGATCAGCTCGACCAGGCTGTTGTGGAGGAAGAGATGCCGGCTGATGCGGTACTTCCACCACTCCAGACGTTCGCGGCTCGGCAGCTCGCCGTAGATCAGCAGATAGGCTACTTCAAGATAGGAGCTTTGCTCGGCCAGTTGCTCAATCGGGTAGCCGCGATACTCCAGAATGCCCTTCTCGCCGTCAATGTAGGTGATCGTGCTCTTGCACGCGGCGGTGTTCATGAACGCCGGGTCGTAGGACATCAGCCCAAAGTCGTCTTCGGAGACGCGGATCTTGCGCAGGTCGGTGGCCCGGATCGTATTATGTTCGATCGGGATCTCATACGTCTTGCCGGTACGATTGTCGGTGATCGTCAGCGTGTCCTTACCCATAATGAACTGCTCCTGGTATCTATCTTCGAGCGCACTCGCCCAGGGGTCAGGCATCGTCGCCTGTGGATCGGTTCAGGTCGGGGGGAGGAGAGCGGCGTTCCCAGGCAAGGATGTCTTCTAGGTATTATATCGCACCCAATTACAACGGAACAATCTATCGCGACTTGTTGAGACAGCCGGCGAGCTCAGCCGAACGGCAGGCTTCGCATCGGTGGCCCGCGGCTTATGAAGGTTAAGAATATAAACCGGTATTCGCCTGGTAGCCCGGCGGCTGAAGCCGCGGGTTATCGATGCGAAGCCCGCCTGTGCGGGCTATAGCTTTGCCGCTGGCGGGGGTTGCGGGGGCCGCAGGCCCCGAAGATCTTCCCCCCCTGGTGCGGCGCGGCTTCGCCGCGCCGCACCAGGGGGGGTCTGGGAGGGCGAAGATCTCCCAGAAACCCCCGTGGGGCGTTATCGGGCGTCAGGGCGCGACGCGCAGCACCACTTTGCCGGCGTTGCGGTTGGCCTCGAGCACGCGATGGGCCTCCGCGGCCTGGTCAAGGGGATAGACGGCGTCAATCACCGGGCGCAACTCGCCCCGTTCAAAGCGCGGAAGGGCAAACGCACAGAAGGCCCGCGTGAGGGCGATTTTACGGTCGAGGGGCGTGCGTCGCAGGGTGGTGCCGGTAACGGTGAGGCTGCGCGAGAGAATTGGCCCGAGGTCGAGCTGGCCAGCGGAACCGCCCAGAAAGCCGATCAGCATCAGGCGCCCGCCGATGGCCAGGGAAGCCAGGTTGGATTCCCAGTAGGGCGCGCCCACGAAGTCAAGGATCACGTCAACGCCGCGTTCGTGGGTCGCGGCGATAACGTGCTCACGAAAATCTTCCTCGTGATAGTCAATCGCCAGTTCGGCCCCCAGTTCGCGGCACAGCTCCAGTTTGGCCCGGCTCCCCGCGGTGGCAAACACGCGCGCCCCGGCGGCGCGGGCCAGTTGAATGGCCGCCGTGCCGACCCCGCTGGCCCCGGCGTGCACCAGCACGCTTTCGCCGGCCTGGAGGCGGCCCAGGGTGAAGAGGTTGAGGAAGGCGGTGACGAAAGCCTCGGGGATGGCGGCGGCTTCTTCGAACGACAGCGATGCGGGGATGGGCATGGCCATCCCGATGGGCACCGTCGCCACTTCGGCGTACCCGCCTCCGGTGACAACGGCCATTACCCGGTCACCCGGCTGCCAGGGGCCTGCCGGCGCCAGCACCTCGCCGGCCAGTTCCAGGCCCAGGATCGGCGAGGCCCCGCGGGGCGGCGGATAGGCGCCCCGGCGCTGAAGCAGGTCGGCCCGGTTCACGGCCGTGGCGTGGACGCGTACCAGGATCTCCTCGGCGGAGGGTTGGGGATCAGGAACTTCATCGAGGCGGAGCACATCTGGATCGCCCGGCTGGTCGAAAACAATGGCGCGCATGGGGTGCGATGCTTCTCACTGAGGGTGATTGTACGTAGCGGTCCTCACACCAGTATAGCACGACTTTTTTGTCGGGCGCTGCGGTGAAGGCGAAGAAGGGTGCGACGAAACGTCTTGCACGCTCCCCTTCGCCCGGCGGCTGAAGCCGCGGGCTAGCGATGCGCAGCCCGCCTGCGCGGGCTTTACCGGATTTCATGCGTACTCTTCATCAGGCGCGGGCGAACCTCCTGCGACGCCGGCCGTTCGGCTGAGCCTTCGTCCTGGCTCAGGCCAGGGCTCACGGCGAAGCCTGCGCCGGCTTCAGCAGGCTACGGAGGTAGCCTTCGCAAGGCTCGCCGGCGCCTTCAGGCGCCCGGCGGGCCGGTGGGCCGCGGCACGTGCAGAACGTTTCGTTACACCCGGCGAAGAAACCCGGAGCCTGTGCAAGTTCCCCGGGCCACGTCCCAAATCCTGGTTTGTTCGGTGGTTTTGACGGCGCAGCCGCCTTATGGCCCATCGCCGGTACACGTTCACCCTTCTCCTGGGAGCGAGGGCATCTTGCCCTCGAATCCTGACGAGGGCGGGACGCCCGCGCTCCCAGGTCTGCGGGGTTACCCCAACGATGAACACGTACCATCGCCGGAGGCGAACGTTGCACACGTCCCTGCCGGGGATTCGGGCGCTCCCCATCATGGCGGTGGTGCGGGCCTCACGCCTCACGCGGAACGAAGCGCAGTTCGACGCTGTCAACCACCGGTTCAAAGCCGATCGCCTGGTAGACGTGGTTCGAGGTGGGATTGTTCAGATCGGCGTAGAGGAAGCAGCGCTTTCCGGCATTAAGCTGGATCTGGCTGATGGCGGCGACCAGGGCGCTGGCATAGCCGTGACGCCGGTGTTCTGGCGGCGTATACACGGCGCTGATCCGAACCCCATGGGGCGTGGGGCCGGCGACGCCAGCCATGGCCACCGGCGCGTCCACTTCCCAGAGGTACAACTGGCGGTCCGGCGAGGTTAGCCAGCGGGTAACGGTGTCCTGGCTATCCCCCCGAGCGTTGCCAGGGCAGACTTCGGCGCGGAAAGCGTTGAACCAGCACTCCAGGAGCGGGCGGTCTTCTTCGGTGGCCAGGCGCATATGGCCCGGCGGCGGCGCGGGCGGGCGCACGGTGGTAAGT
>JAOACN010000184.1 GCA_026417815.1 Chloroflexaceae bacterium
AGATGTGTATAAGAGACAGCACCAGATCTTGCTGGCCCCGTGCCCGTGAGCAGATCACCGCCTTGCCCATGGCCATGGCTTCCAGGATCGTGGTGGAGCCCGCCGGGCGATCGACATCAACGAGCGGTATGACCACAAACGCGCTATCAGCGTAGAGTTGCCGCACATCGAGCCCCAGATCGCGGTTGATCGCCACGTTGGGCGGCGGCGCCACCTCCTTGCTGCTATCGGCCTGGTGCGACCACGGACTGGCCGCGGCGATCACCACATCCACCTCCAGGCCCGCGACGGCACGCATCAGGGTGGGATAATCGCGCGCTTCAATGCCCACGGCGCAGATCTGCGGGCGTCCGTTTGCCCGGGGTGTGGGCCGAATGGCCCGGGGGTGGAAGAATGCCGTGTCAACCGGCACATGGAAGCGCACGATCCGCTCGGCCGGCACCCCCCAGCGGCGCTGCAACTCGCGCTGATGGAGCTGGTTGAAGACGAAGTGGTACTGAATGTGCGACTGGACCCGCAACAGGCTGAAAAAGGGCCGCTTGCGCCACGAGAGCAGGTCGTGGCCGATCATCACGAGTTGCGGCTGCCGGCGCGCGAAGGGCGTCAGGTATTTCAGCAGGGTTGCCAGCGGAAGACCCACGCCCTCGTTGTCGCTACAGATCACCGCATAGGCCCGGCGACGACGGAAACAGACCCAGGCCAGGGCGGCCTGCCCACCCAGCAGCCGGGCCACAATCCGGCTGATCGGCCCCTCGCGCCGGGCGCCTTCGATGTCAATCAGGTCGGCGTCGCAGGCGGCGGCCAGTTCCAGGTAGTCAATCCGCCGGCTTTCACCCCGGGCAATGCGGGCAATGACCTCCGGACCGGGCATGCGAGCGGATACCGTGAGTAACACCTGGGCCATATGGTCCGCTTTCCACTTGGGTGGCGCATCGGGCCAATCTCGAACGGCAGGGTCAAGGAAGGCGAAGCCCTCCTGAACGAAACGCTGGTTCAGTTTGCGGCTTCGCCCAGCACGATATCGTTCTCACGCAGTCCGGCCAGGATCTCCACCCGCTCCCGCGAGACCAGACCCAGGCTCACCTCTACGCGCCGTTCGTCGTTACCCTCTTTGACGATGACGAACGGGCGCTCCCGATTGTAGCGGATGGCCGCTGGCGGCAGCCACAGCGTGTTCTCCGAGCGTCCCAACAGCACCGTCACGTTCGCCGGTTCGCGCGCCGCCACGACCATGCCCTGCGGGTCAAAGACGATCGCGTAGGCGATCGGGTCGGTCAGGGTTGTGCCGCCGTCGCGGCCCAGCAGGCGCGCCACTTCGCCGTTGAACGTCGTGCCGGGGAAGCGCGGGAAGGTGATCGTCACGGGTTGCCCCGGCACAATATCGGTGCTGAGCCGGTCGGGCGCGCTGTTGGGGTCGAGATTGGCCACGATCTCGCTCCGCGACAGGTCGAACAGACTGATCACCAGGCTCTCGGCCCGTACCGCCGTGCCGGGGCGGATCTCGACGTAGCCTACCTCGCCGGCGAAGGGCGCGTAGAGCCGGCGGCGCTCGATGGCGTATTCAAGGCGCTCTACCTCGCCCAGGGACGTGGCCACCACTTTCGCCAGGGCCGGGTTGCCGGTGGCGCGCTGCCGGGCGGCTTCCAGGTTGGCCTGCGCGCGGGCCACGTTGCGCTCCGCCTCGGCGACGCGGAACGGGTCGGGCAGGCGCAGCAGGGCCGCCAGATCCGCCTCGGCAGCGACTACTTCCGCCTCGGCCCGCTGCACCGCCGCAACCTCGTTGTTCAACGCGGTTTCATAGGCGACCCGCGCTCGCTCCACTTCGCTCTCCGCCAGGCGCGCCGCATCCTCGGCGTTTTGCAATTCGATGCGTCGCTGGTCGGTCTGCTCGCGCTGGTAGCGGATCTGGGCCTCGCTGAGCCGCACCCGCGCCACCTCCAGATTCTGCACCGCCAGGTTCATCTGGCGCAGGTTTTCGTGCTTCAGCGCCGCGCTGTTGTTGCGCGTGGTGGCCAGATCGGCGCGCGCCTGCTCCACTCGCGCCCGCGCCCGCGCCACCTCCTCGGCCCGCGCCGGCCGGCGCGCTTCTTCCAGCGCCGTGCGGGCCTGCTCCAGATCCAGCGTTGCCTGCCGCACCGCCGTATTCGCCGCTTCGTTTGCTTGCTCCAGGGCGCGCTTGTCCTGCTCGTAGGTCGCCCGCGCCTGCCGTAGCTGGATCTCCAGATCGCCCAGTTCCAGTTCGGCCAGCAATTGACCTGGCTCGACCTGATCGCCCCGCTCTACCAGCACCCGCTTGACGATCCCGCCCTCAAAAAATGAAAGCTCTTGCTGGAGCGGCGTCACCCGGCCCAACAATGCCACCTCGCTCACCACCTCGCCGCGCTGCACGGTGTACGTCGCGCGGGGCCGCTGCGGAACCGATGCGGGCCGGGGGTCGGGTATCGCGACGCTGACGGCCGTCGGCGCGATGCCGGGGCTACTGGTGGCCGTGCTGGCTGGCGCCGGCTCCGCGGGCGTCGGCGCTGGCGCCACCTCGGCCCGCGTGCAGGCCCCGAGGAGCAAGATCAGGCTCAGGGCCAGCAGGGTAATCGTTCGGCTCATTGAGCCCTCCTTGGTTGCGCGTTCATCGGGCACGCCGGTCGCCCACGGGGCAACCAGGTCTTCCCGGCTTCCTGTCAGCGATCCGCCAGGACGAGCCTGACATCATCAACATAGTAGGGCTTCACAAACAGTTCATCGTTCTTGATATACACGCCGGTGACATACGTATACGCCGTTTCGGGCGCCCCGTCGGCCAGCCAGACCACCACTTCCGCCCAGGTATTGGCGGGGATGCCCTGCTCGGGACCCAGCGTGTACAGACGCTGTTCGGCGAACGCGGGGCGATCGTCGGCGATCCGCTGGCTCGGGCGGGCCGAGGTGTCGTCGGCCTGGTAGTAAGGCAGCGCGTTGCTTCCCACGACGGCCACGATCAGGTCGCTCGGGCCGATCGCGTAGGCGCCGCCGTTGACCCAGAAACGCACCCCCACGATCGACTCCCGTGGGTATCGCTGGCGCGCGCCACGCTCCACACTGAAGAACAACGCGCCGTAGCCGCGCTCCGGCGTCGCCCGGATGGCGTAGCGGCCCGATCGGACCAGATCGCTCGCGGCGACCGCGTAGCGTGTCCAGTAACTCTGCTCCAGGCTCCACCCCTGCACCAGGCGATCATCGAATAGTGGCAGTTCCCTCTGGTCGCTCGCCGCCTCTACGGGGGCCATCGGGCTCAGGGGCGTCGGGGTTGGCGCGATCGGCCCGGCATAGCCGGCCGTCGTTGTAACCGGTTGTGGTTGATGGCTGAACGCTGGCGCCACGGTGGGCGCGACACCCGCGGGCGCAACCCTGTCGCCGCATGCCCCCAGCAGGCCCGTGGCAATTAGCAGGCCGCTGAGCAAGGCTGCCAGGTGAATCCTTCGCACTCGTGTTGACCGCCGCATACCGCTCCTCAGTCCCCTGCCACGACCGCCCGCGGCGCCGTGACGCGCCGCGGCGGCTCGGGCAGGCACGACCGCACCTGCTGGAAGACCGCCTGCCACGAGTAGCGTTCCGCAACCAGCCGGCGCCCATTGGCGATCACCTGGCGCCGGAGCGCGCCATCCCGCAGCAGGCGCACGACCGCGGCGGCGAACGCGCGCGAATCGTCGGCGAGCAGCAGATCGCGCCCGTCCACCACGTCAAGCCCCTCGGCCCCGATGCTGGTCGCCACCACCGGCAACCCAGAACTCATGCTCTCCAGGATCTTCAGGCGCGTGCCACCCCCGCTGCGGAACGGCGCGATCATCACCCGCGCCCGTGCCATGTACTCGCGCACATCGTCCACAAAGCCGGTCACGGTGATGTTGCGCCGCTGCCCATACGCGCGGATCTCCGGCGGCGGATTGCCCCCTACGATGCTCAGATGCGCGTCGGGGACCTGCGCTTCGATGAGCGGCAGCACCTCCTGGACGAAGTAATTGACCGCGTCGCGGTTGGCGTCAACATGCACGCTGCCGACAAATACGATCTCGTTCGCTGCCGGCTCAACCGTTTGCAGCGCGAAGTGGTCAACATCAATACAGTTCGGCGCCACGGCCACCGTTGGCATCCCCGGCAGGGCGCGCAGGGTGGCGCACTCCCGCGCCGAGGGGGCGAAGATCAGGTCGAATTCGCGGTAAAGGCGCTGCTCGTCGCGGCGAAACTTGATTGCCTCCAGCGTCAGGGCCAGACGCCGGCCCGGGCTGCGCTGGACGCGCGCCCGCCGCGCCAGCAGTTCGTACTCGATGTTGTGCAGATCGAGGATGTGCATGGCTCCGGCCTGTCGCGCTGCGAAGTACGCCATCTGCGATTGCTCGACCACGATGTAGTCGTAGCGCTCCTCGCGCAGCGCGCGGTCAATCAGGGCCTGCAGCGCCGGGGAGTAGAAGGCGTAATACTGAAACGTCCGCGGCCCGAACGTCCCCCGGGCCTGTAACAGCCATTTCTGACGCACGTCCACCGGCGGCCCATCGAGCATGCGCTGTCTCT
>JAOACN010000195.1 GCA_026417815.1 Chloroflexaceae bacterium
AGATGTGTATAAGAGACAGGGCTATGCCTCCCCGCGCCCTTTCCCGCGGGCAGCGGAATGTGAGGAGGGTGGGGAAACCAGGTTTCCACGCCCCTGCCGGAGGGACCGGGAGGGCATGGCCCCGCCATCACGCCTGGCCCGTCTCCGTATCCACCCAGGCCAGATAATCCTCTAATGGGCCGTTGAAGTAAACGTGGACGACCTGGTTGAAGGTGACGCGGCTGACGGCCTCCCACACCTCCTGGTCGTCGTGGCTGTGGACGACCAGCATGCCCCGTTCGGGGGCGTACTCGTCCTCGCCGGGGGGAATGACAAAGGCGAGCCACTCGCCAGGGTAGCGCGCTTCTACCTCGGCAATCGGTTCCACGCGGCCCCGCTCGACCATGCCGGTGTACGGGCAGCCACAGCCGCAGTCGGGGCCGCAGCTACTATGGTCGCCGGTACCGCACGAGGGGGTCACGCCGCCGTGCTCGGCGCTGGTGAGGTTGATCATGACTGGCATGGTCATGATTGTACACTACCGGCGCGTGGGGTGCAAGGGTTGGCGCGCCTCTGTCATACAACCGCACCAGGAAAACCCTTTCTTCCCACCTCAATCTCTCCGCTTGCGAGCGTGCTGCTGTATACCCCGGACGCGGAGACGCTTGAGCTGCGCACAGCAGTTGTAACCGTGTCTTCCAGGCGCTCTGGCCCGAGGCCTAAAAAAGGCGCTCCCCTCCCGGCGCCGTGCCAGGCGACCCGTTCGGGTCTCAGCACCTTGTCGCCTCCCTCCAGATGCCCCGCACCCACTCACACCACCACAATCGCCTCGCCGTTCTCCCGCGAGTCGGGGCGGGCCAGGCGCAGTACGACCGCCGCCACCTCCTCCGGCGTGACAGGGCGGCTCTGGTGGCCCGCGGCCAGCAGCGCGGCCCGCGCCTCGTCCGCCGCGCGGCCGGTCTTCGCCATCAGGTTGGCGACCGCCTCCTCCAGCATGGCTGTGTCCGTCCAGCCCGGGCAGACGGCGTTGACGCTGATGCCGTGGCGGGCCAGCTCGCCCGCCAGGGAGCGGGTCAGACCGATCAGGGCATGTTTGGAGGCGCTGTAGGCCGCCGAGTAGGGCATGCCCTGCAGCCCGCCGATCGAGGCGATGGTGATGATCCGTCCCCAGCCGGCGGCGATCATGTCCGGCGCCGCGGCTTTACAGCAGTAGAACGCCCCGCTGGCGTTCACGCGCATGATCTCTTCCCAGAGCGCATCGGGCGTGTCCACCAGCTTCATGCTGGCGGTGATGCCGGCGTTGACGACGAGGATGCCAACCGGGCCAAAGGCGGCCCGCGTCGCCGCGAAGGCCGCTCGCACCGCCTCCGGGTCGCCGGTGTCGCCGGGCAGGGCCATGGCTCGCCCCCCCGCGGCGCCGATTGCCGCCACGGTCTCCTCCAGGCTGTCGGGGTTGCGCCCGGTCACCGCGACCGCCGCCCCGGCCCCGGCCAGGGCCAGGGCCACCGCCCGCCCGATCCCCCGCCCGCCGCCGGTTACCAGCGCCACCTTGCCGGTGAGTTCGCCCATGGCTTCCTCCTATCTGGCGCATCCGCCGTCCCGCCGGTAGAGACAGCCCGCCGGGCCGTCTCTACCGGCGGGATGGCAAGCCGTCACGACCGGCGGGATGGCTCTTGTACCAATGCCTGTATGGCAATCCAAAATCCAAAATCCAAAATCCAAAATCCAAAATCCATCATCGTCCCTCGCGCAGCGTCAGCGTCCACCCGGTGCGTTCGGCGAAGGCCCGCGTCGCCGCGGCGATGGCCTCCGCCGGGGCGGCGCCCTGCACCTTGACCACCACCTCGCGGCTGGCGGCCTGGATGGCCGGCGCGCCGGCGGGTATGAGACCGGCCGGCAGGGCCTCCCGCGCCGCCTGCATCAGCGCCTCCTGGTGCGGCTGCGGCCAGAGGCGCACCGTCCAGCCGATGTGGGCGGCCAGTGCGGCCAACTGGTCGGCGTACCTGGCCCGCGCCGCTTCGGGGAAGTGGAAGCGTAACGTCACCACCATGGCGCTCTGATCGGCGCTGGCTTTGTAGCAGCCGCTCTCCGGGCCGAACCACGTCCGCGCCGTGTTCAGGGCGAAGTTGAGTTCGCTGGGCGGCGTGCCCGACGGCGGGGCGAAGCTCTCGCCCTCCACGGGGGCCGGCTGCGGCTCGCTCAGCCCCGGCGCGCGGATCCGCAGGCGTAGCCCCGTCCGCTCCTGGAAGGCGGCCTCGGCGGCGGCCACGGCTTGCGGGTCGGCTTCGCCCGCGCAGCGCAACTCCACCCGCCCTTCAACCAGGTAGATCGCCGGGGCGCGCTCCGCGGTCAGCCCGGCGGGCAGGACCGCCAGCGCCGCCGCCGCTACCTGGCCCTGGTGGGGCTGCGGCCAGACCTGCACCGCCACTCCAGTTTCGGCGGCGATCTCGGCGATCGCCGCGGCGTCGCGCGTGGCGGCGATTGCCGGGAAGAAGTAGCGCAGCGTCACCGCGCCGCTGTCGGGGTCCACGCTGCGCTGGTAGAGGTCGGGCACCTGGCCGAGGTGGCGGTCAACGACCGCCAGGATGCGGTTGGTATCCGGGCGCGGGCCGGTGTGACGCAGACCGCCGACGGCCCGGACGCGGCGCACCTCCGTGGGGGCGAGCAGGCGCCACAGCCCCGGCGCGTGGGGGAGGGACGCGAAGTGGGGGCTGCCCGCCTCCAGCAGGGCCTCCAGCGCGGCTTCATCCGCCAGGGTGGCCGCTTCGCCGTACCAGGCTCGCGCCAGTTCACGCACGCTCAGCGCCTGCACCCCCGTGCCATCGCGCAGGGCCTCCCAGAGCCGTTCCAGGCCCGCGGCGTCGAGCGGCGCGCCGTTGCCGACCGGCACGCCCGGCGCGGGCCGCGGCGGCGGCGCGACCACGCGCCGGCCGCCCCGCGGCGCCGCCTCCAGCGTCAGCCGCTGCCCATCGCGGGGCGTCAGCACTGTCGCCAGACCGCTCAGCCG
>JAOACN010000307.1 GCA_026417815.1 Chloroflexaceae bacterium
AGATGTGTATAAGAGACAGGTGCAAGGGTGCTGCGATGGTCGGCGCATCTGGCGCTCCAGTTCAGTGCTGCTTTGTCGAACGCATTGTCACCTCGGTCCCTCTCCTGCCCCCTATCCCCGTTTCCGCAGCACAAAGAAGTAGTACGGGCCGTCGTCGCCGGGCGGAGCGTCGTAGATGCGCCGTAGCAGCGGCTCCCAGAGCAGGTTGGGGGTGAAGGGCGGCGCCAGCAGCCAGCGCCCGGTGAGCCGGCGGGTGAGCAGGGAGGGGGCGCCGTAGTAGTGGCTCAGGTCGAAGAGCTTCAGGGCCGCGGCGCTGAGGTAGGGGCGCCAGGTGAGCACCTCGAAGCCGGCCCGCTCAAAGCGCGCGCGCCACTCGTCTGCGCTCAACGTATTAAAATGGTAGGAGATGCGGTTGAACCAGCGTCCGTAGCGCGATCCATCCAGGCCCAGGCGGTTCAGCAGCCACGTGCCCAGCAGGTCCTTGGGGAAGCGGTTGCCCACCACTGAGGCCACGAAGCGCCCCCCGGGCCGCAGCACCCGCGCCGTCTCGGCGAGGGTCGCGTCGAGGGGGACGATGTGCTCCAGCACGCAGTTGGAGATGGCGCTGGCGAAGCAGTGGTCGGGGAAGGGCAGGGCCGCGCCGCTGGCGACGCTTAGCCCGGCGTAGACGCCCCGCGCACGGGCCTCGCGCGTGTCGGCCAGCAGCGGATCGATGCCGAAGATCGTTTTGCCGGGCAGGGCGATCTGCGCGAAGGTGCCGTCACCGCTGCCGATGTCGAGGATCGGCTCGGGCAGATCGGGGGCCAGCTCGGCGAACAGGCGCGCCTCGACCGAGCGGATCATGGCCCGGTGAATGGGCAGGGTCAGCAGGTGGGGCCGCAGGTAGTCCCGCGGGGGTGGGGCAGTGGACATGGGCAGACACCATTATCGAGGGGGCGTGCGGGTCGAGCCGTGTCCCCGCAGTGTCTCGAAGAGCTGTTCATAGGCCGCAGCGGTCCGTTCGGTAGAGAACTTCGCGGCGATCTCGGCCCGCGGGCGCACGTAGCGCTCGCGCAGCTCGATCACCCGCAGGATGGCCGCGGCCAGGGCGTCAGCGTCGCCGACGGGCACCACCTCGCCCATCCCCGTCTGATGCACCGGCTGCCGCACGCCGGGCAGGGCGCTGGCGATGGACGGGGTGCCGCAGAGCATGGCCTCGACCTGCACCAGGCCGAAGGTCTCGGTGGAGTTCAACGAGGGCACCACGATCACGTCGAGGTTGGGGAAGAAGGCGGCCATCTCGCGCGGGCCGAGCGTGCCCAGAAAGGTCCAGTGGCGGCTGAAGCGGGCGAACTCGGGGGCGAGGCGCTGAGCGTAGGCCTCTTCGCCGAGGACGTTCTCGTGGGGGCCGGCGAAGAGCACCCGCGCCTCGGGGTAAACCGCCAGGACGCGGGGCAGGGCCTTGAGCAGCACCTCGACGCCCTTCTCGGCGGCGAGGCGGGCGGCCATGCCGATGACCGGGCCGCGCAGGTTCCAGCGTTCGCGAAAGGCGGCGATCTCTTCGGGCGTGGCCTCGGCCACCTCCACCGGCGGCGGAATGACGACAATCTTCTCGCGGAAGCGCCGCAGGTAGGGCGAGTGGTCGGCGAAATCCTGGGTATAGGCGACGATCCGCGTCGCCAGGGCGCCAGCGGCGAGGTTGGCGGCGTCCACCACCCGGTTGGCGACGGTGTTGAGCATGCTGAAGGGCAGTTGCAGGTCGCTGTGGTAGGTGAGCACCACCGGCTGCCGCAGGAGGCGCCCGCGCAGGGCCAGGCCCGGCGCGTCGAACTGCGGCAGGTGCAGGCTCATCGCGTCGTGGTTCCGCGCCAGCGAGGTGGCCAGCCAGCCGAAGGTGGGCATGATCACGCCCTTGCTCACTCGCGCCACCACCGGCGCGCGCACGACCCGTACCCCGTCCAGCCACTCGGTGAGGGGCAGGCTGGGGTCGTACTGCGAGGTGAGCACGGTGACCGCGTGCCCCCGACGGGCCAGCGCGGTCGCCAGACGCTGGACGTAGATCGTCAGGCCGCTGATGTAGGGGCGGTAGTAGGTGAGGGCGCAGAGGATTCGCATTACCGGAACAACTCGCGATGCTCCGCGACCCATTTCCAGAGGCGCTGCATCCCTTCTTCGAGACCAACGCGGGGGCGCCAGCCCAGATCGCGCTCGACCTTGCGAATGTCGAGCACACAGACGCGCTGGTCGCCGGGCCGCCACTCGCCGAAGCGGGCGGCCTCGACCGGATGGCCGGCCAGGCGGCTCAACAGCGGCTGAAACTCGGCCCAGATCGAGAGGGTATGCTCCGGGCCGCCGCCGACGTTGTAAATCTGCCCGGCGACGGTGTCAATGCGGGCGAGCGCCAGTTCGTAGAGATCCACCAGGTCGTCAATGTAGAGCATATCCCGCACTTGCTTGCCATCGCCGTAGATGACAATCGGGCGGCCGGTCTGAGCGGCAATCACGAAATGCGCCGCCCAGCCCTGATCCTCCACACCGAACTGGCGCGGGCCATAGATCGCCGACTGCCGAAAGACCACCGTGGGCAGGCCGTAGATGCGGTGGTAATCGCGCACGTACTGGTCGCCCGCGCCCTTGGAGCAGCCGTAGGGGGAATAGAAATCCAGCGGGTAAGTTTCGGGCACCCCGTAGGGCAGGTCGCGGTAGCGGTAGCGGGTTTCTTCTTCGACGATCGGCAGGTCGCTCATACCGCCATACACCTTATTGGTCGAGGCGTAGAGCACCGCCGGACGCGCAGGGGCGCGCCGGGCGGCTTCGAGCACGTTGAAGGTGCCCAGGGCATTGATCTCGAAATCGGTGCGCGGATCGAGCACCGAGGTGGTAACGGCAACCTGGCTGGCCAGATGCACAATCGCCTCGGCGTCGGCGGCGGCGAGCATCACGGCGCGGGCGTCGCGCACATCGCCGCGGATAAAATCCAGCGCGCCGGGCGCGTCGTCGGCGAAGCGTTCGAGCCAGTCGAGGTTGTGGGGCGTGCAGGGCCGCGAGAGGTTGTCGAACACCGTCACGCGGTGCCCCCGCATCAGCAGGCGATGGGCCAGATTGCATCCAATGAACCCGGCGCCGCCGGTGATCAAGATCCGCATAGCTCGCTCTTACTCGTCAGGCACACAGTATGAAAAAGGTTTATCCTGGGAGGGCGAAGCCCTCCCAGACCCTCCCCTGCGGGGGTCTGGGGAAGCCAGGTTTCCCCGGACCCATCCAATGTGATACACTTTACAGACTTCGGCATTATACCGACGCGCGCGGCGCCTGACAAGGCAGGCCGGAACACAAAACGCCCCGCGCGAGGGCGGGGCGAACCGGATTGGAGGCGACGGCGGGAATCGAACCCGCGAATGGCGGTTTTGCAGACCGCTGCATTACCACTTTGCTACGTCGCCATGCGCCAGCCTTATTCTAGCACAGCGCCGCCTGCACCGCAACTGTGACCGTGATGGCTAGTATTCGCATCTACCGAACATGTTCGCACCAGAGGGCGCGGAGGGTTTCAACAATCTTATCCTCTGCGCGCTCTGCGGTAAATCTGAACACGTACCCGTAATGATGCGCCAGACCCTGCTCATCTTCGCCAAACAACCCGTCGCCGGTCGGACCAAGACCCGCCTGTGTCCTCCCCTGAGCCACGCCGCGGCGGCGGAGCTGTACGCCTGCTTTCTTCGCGACACCCTGGCGCTGGCCCGGCAGGTCCCGGCCTCGTCACGGGTGATTGTCTACCAGCCCGAGGAGGCCGCCGGCTACTTTGCGGCCCTGGCGCCCGATTTCGCCCTGCTGCCCCAGCAGGGCGCCGACCTTGGCGAGCGAATGGACCGCTGCTTCACCACCGTGCTGGGCGCCGGACCGGGCGCCGCCGTGCTGATCGGCTCCGACATCCCCACCCTTCCCGTGGCCCATGTCAATCGCGCCTTTGCGCTCCTCGGCGAGCATGATCTGGTGCTCGGCCCCAGCGACGACGGCGGCTACTACCTGATCGGCATGCGCCGACCCCACCCTCGCCTGCTGCGGGAAGTAGCAATGAGCACGCCCGAGGTGCTGCGCGACACCCTGGCGATCGCCGCCGAACTGGGGCTGCGCGCCGCCCTGCTGCCCGGCTGGTACGACGTAGACACCCCCGCCGACCTGGGGCGGCTGCGCGCGGAGCTATCCGCAGCCCCCCTCACGGTTGCGCCGCACACCAGAGCCTGGCTGGCCACATTCGCGGAACGTTGACCCGTCCCTCGGCAGCTCTCAAAGCACCGGATACACCAGCAGCCTGCTCACCCCATAAGCGAGAAGCGCCACTGCGACCGCGATGAGCGTTATGCGCACGAAGAGGAGCTTGAAGTTCGAGACCAGGCCGCTGAAGAAGAGCACCAGGGCCAGGATCACCGTGTTGAGCACGTATCGGTCACTGGTCTGGTTGGCGGCGACGCCCTGGTCGAACATTTCGCCGGCTTCGCGTTCCAGCCGGTTGGCTTCCTCCTGAGCGGCGAGCCGGTACTCCGGCAATTCGAACGGGCTGGAGGCGGCCTGCGGGTTCTGGAGGGGGCGACTGGCCAGCCACGCCTCAAAGGCCGGCACGAACTCGGGCCGGAAGCGCGTCCGGTAGAAGTCCGCCAGCGGCTGGTTGTTCGCGGCGATGGCCCCCAGCCAGTTGGTGAACAACTGCACGTCGATCTGGACGTTGCGGCTGGCTATCGCGCTGTTTCTAACCGACTCGACGCGCAGCGCGCTTGCCTGGTTATAGCGCGTTACCATCTGCCCGTTCCAGAGCCCGGCCTGATAACCGCTCCAGGAGGTTCCCAGCGCCGCCAACGAGAGCAGGATGGCTGAAAGGGTTTCGATCACCTTCAACCACTGCTCGGTGCTCAATCCGAGGCGTCCTTCCAGCCGCTCAGCCATCTGGCGCTTTGACCGCTGGTTTTGCATGGCGCACCTCTCGACCTGACACCCACGGGGCAACCGGGTTGCCCCGCGCCCCTGCCTACCCCAGCGGCGACCCGTCAGGGTCGGCAACGTGAATACGGAACAGGGCCTGGCGCAATTCGCCGTTCACCTGGGCGTACACGGTGATCTCCCACTCCCCGGCCATCTGGTAGACCGAACGGGCTTCGTACTGCCCCGGCCCCACCGGGGTCGCCAGCGGCTGGGCGCCGCTGAGGCAGATCATGTTCATGTCCAGGTCGAGATAGACATTCGCTCCGTCGAGGGGGCGCCCCAGCCGGTCAGTGAGGGTCACGCGGAAGCGCTGGGGCTGGTTGATCTGCGGATCGCGCTGGGTGTCCAGGGTGAAGGTAACGCCATTGACCGTCTGCTGGGCGCGCACCTGGTCAGGGGCGAGGGGCGGCAGGCTGCCCCCGCCGCAGGCGCCTGCCAGAAGCGCCGCCGCCAGGGCCGCGAGGAGCGCCAGGGCGCGCCAGGCGCCACGCCCCGGCCACGCCCGGCCCCCCTTGAGCGGCCAGCCCGCCCCGCGGCGGTGATCGTCACGTCCCGGCACAGGCGCCGGGGACCTGCCTGCGCGCACCGTCAGCCTTCCTTCAACAACTCCCGGACGCCTGCGGCGATGATCTCGGGGGACGTGCCAAAACTATACACGATACGCAGGCGCCCTTCGGCGTCAATCAAATAGGTCGCCGAGCTGTGATCCACCAGGTAGGCGGCGCTGGTGCCTTCCGGCGTGTTGCGCTTGTAGTACAGCCCGTACTCCGGGCCGATCCGCCGCAAGGTCGCGTCGTCGCCCTGCAGGCCAATGAAATCCGGATCGAAGGCCGATAGGTGTCGCGCCAGCACCTCCGGGGTGTCCCGCGCTCCGTCCACACTGACAAACACCACCTGCAAGCGTTCGCCATCGGCGCCAAGCTCCGCCTTCACCCGCTTCAACTCGGAGAGCGTCATCGGGCAAACGTCAGGGCAGAAGGTGTAGCCGAAAAAGAGCGCCACGGGCTTGCCGCGCAGCTCGCTGAGGCTCAGATCACGGCCCAGGCTGCTGGGCAGGGTGAAATCGCTCAGTTGCACCGGTGGTTCGATGCGTGTGCCCTGCTCCATAGAAGACTCGGGCGCCGGGCCGGCTGCAGGGCGGGCACAACCGCCCAGGAGGACCAGGATCAGTACAATCGAGAACAATCCCAGACGATGCATAGTTCTTTCCAGTCAGTAGTCGTGCAACCCGGAGGAAACCGGCTTTCTCAATCGGATAGGCATGTGGGACAACCCGGAGGGTTGTCCCACATGCAACCCGGGTTCCGTACCTCTTCACAGGGAAACCGTTCACACTTTTCCTGGAAGCGAGGGCTTCCAGCCCTCATTGTGGCTTCGAGGGCGAGACGCTCTCGCTTCCAGGCTCTCCTGTTACCCCAGGTGTGAACAGTTACTTCACAGGGCCCGTGCTCACCTCAGGGCATCCGCACTGGAGCGTCCACCGTCACCTCGCCAGCGCGTTCGAACTTCAGCGTCAGCCGCACGGTCTCGCCTGCGGCCAGGTCGCGCTTCAGGCCGATCAGCATCACGTGGAGGCCGCCGGGCTTCAACTCGACCTGCCCATTGGCCGGCACGGGGATGCCGCCCGCGACCGGTTCCATCTTCATCACATTATCCACCATTTTGGTCTCGTGCAACTCGACCACTTCGGCCACGTCGGTGCTGGCGGAGACCAGCCGGTCGCCGGCGCCGCCACGGTTGACCAGCACCATATACGCGGCGCTGGTGCCACCCGCTGGCGCCATATCGGTGCCGCCGTGGCCGCCCATGCCGCCCTGGGCATCCATACCGGTCATTTTGGCGGCGCGCACCCAGGGTTCGTTGACGGAGATTTGCGGCGCCGACGCGCCACAGCCGGCCAGCAGGGCCACGCTCGCCAGTATGAGCACGAGCACGTTCATCACTCGCATGACTGAGCTCCTCGAGTTATCGAATTACGGTCATCCGGTTGGAGCGAAAGATCTTTCGCCCCAACCGGGCGTTCGGCCACGCCAACGTCGGTTGGAGGAGTGTGGGGAAAAACTGGGTTTTCCCACGCCCCTGCCTCCAGGGAATCGCTGTAGGGCAACCCGGAGGGTTGCCATCAGACCATCAGAGGTTCACAGGACGCGGCGGGGGAGTCGGTGGTGTGAAGAATGGCGGAACATAACACCGGGCAGGACCGGGGGCGAGGGTTAGCACCAGCGCGCCGGCCAGCGTCAGCAGGGCCAGCGCCGGGGCGAGCAGTTCAAAGAAGGCCCGGGGCGAGGTCGTTGCGGGCGCATCGGCCCCGGCGACCGTCGCTGCCCGCGCGTGGTGCGCGCCGCAGAGGAACCAGGCGATTGCCGGTCGTTCGGGGCGCGCCTCCAGGAAACAGTGGAACACGCAGGTGAGGGGTGCGAGCAGGCCCAGTTCAAGGGCGATCAGCAGGCCAAGGGCGCGCGGTAGCCAGCGCCGCGCCGCCCCGCCGCTCCAGACGAAACGGCCGGGCATACGGGGCGTTCCAGCGCGACGGTGGGGAGGCGCTTCCCTTTTCCGCGTGGCATCCATCACAAATGGGACTATACCAGATCGCGCCGCCCCGCTCAAGTTGAGATTGCTTCACTGGCTTCCAACGTGGTGGGGTGTCAGGCGGCCCACTACCAGTGGCGGGGTGGGGAAACGCGGTTGCCCCACGCCCCCACCCCTGGCCGGGCGCCTGCGCCCCAACGCCAGTCGGAAGGTGGGGCAACCGGCTTTCCCCGCGCCTCCGCCTGACCGGGGCCAGGCATGTGGTCCAACCCTCCGGGTTATGCCCCTACACTTCGCTCCAGCGGTCGCTCGACGTACAGATCGGCCCGGGTCGCGGGTAATTCGACCCGGCCACGGGCGGTCTGCCGGGCGAACAACATCTGCACAATGCCGATCTGCCCGACGCGAAAGCGCCAGGCCGAGCCGGCCAGGTAGAGCCGCCAGGCGCGGTACAACTGCTCGCCCACCAGGGCCACCGCCTCGGCC
>JAOACN010000310.1 GCA_026417815.1 Chloroflexaceae bacterium
CACCAGAAGCGCGGCGCTGACGCAGAAGGAGCGCGTCGCCCTGGGGGGGATGGGGCCCAACCTGCTGCGCAAGCCCCGCGCCATGCCCTACGCTGACATCCTGAATGGTCTGGATCAGGTACGCCGGATACTGGTCAACAAGGAACTGCACGCCTTTGGCCTCGGCGGCACAGCCACGTTGCACCTGGCAGCCCTCTTTGCTATCGACTCGCTCGACTCGTCGGGCTGGCGCAATCGCGCGGCGCGGGGCATTGTCCAGCTACCGGGACGGGGTGATCGGGTGGTGGCGAACATGGGCAGTTGGCGCGGGAGGGAACCTGATGCAGCCGAATGGGTCATGCTGGCCGCGTGTCCCTGTCCGGCCTGCCAGCGGTTCGGCATCGCCGGGTTGACCGCGAGCGGCATAGCGGGCTTTTGCAACCGGGCAACGCACAACCTCTGGGTGCTGCTGCAAGAAGGAAAAGAGATAGCCGCCCACCTGGCAGCACGGACCTATCGCGACTGGTACCGCTCTCACGTCGAGAACGCAATTTACCAAACCCTGGTGCGTGACGCCCTGGCGTTGCGCGAGGATCAGTAAAAGGAGCGTCCGTATGCGCACCCTCAGCTATCTGTTCAAAAACAATCGGAACTGGGCTGCCGGACTTCTGGAGCGCGATCCGACGTTCTTCGAGAAGCTCTCGCGCCAGCAGGCCCCCAGGTATGTGTGGATCGGCTGCTCCGACAGCCGCGTTCCGGCCAACGACATCGTCGGCCTGATGCCCGGCGAACTCTTCGTCCATCGGAACGTGGCCAATCTGGTCATCCACACCGATCTGAACTGCCTGGCGGTGCTCCAGTACGCGGTGGAAGTCTTGCGCGTGGAGCATGTGATCGTCTGCGGGCACTACGGTTGCGGCGGGGTCAAGGCCGCGCTGCTCAACAAACGCCTGGGGCTGATTGACAACTGGCTCCGGCACGTCCAGGACGTGATGCACAAGCACGCCGCGTTGCTGGAGGGTCTGCCCGATGAGGAGCAGCGTCTTGATACGCTCTGCGAGTTGAACGTGATCGAGCAGGTGGTTCACGTCGCGCAGACGACGGTGATCCAGAGCGCCTGGGAGCGCGGGCAGGATCTGGAGATCCATGGCTGGATCTACCGCATCTCCGATGGCCTGCTGCACGACCTGGAAGTGTACGCGAAGAGCGAGGCGGAACTGCACGAGCATTACCAGCGCGCCTGCGCGCGCTATCGCCAGCGGTGAGGCGAAACCAGACTATGCGATCTGGGGACGCGCGGCCCTCCCAGAACCCAGGCCCCTCGCGGGAGGGTCCGGGAGGGCCAGTCCTCCCGGACCTGCAAGAACCTGCTGCGAACACCCTGCATTCAATCCGTAAACATCCCGCTCACCGACTCGCGGGTGTGGATGCGCCGGATGGCTTCGGCGAAGAGGGGCGCCACCGATACGACTTCGATCTTCGGTGAGAAGGTCACCGGCTGGGTCTCGATCGAGTCGGTGATGAAGAGGCGTTCGAGGGGGCTGGCGTCGATCCGCTCGACCGAGCCGGGCGTCAGCACGCCGTGGGTAACCATGGCATAGACCTTGCGCGCGCCACGCTCGACCAGGCGTTTTGCCACCTCGGCCAGTGTTCCGCCGGAGATGGTGAAGTCGTCCACGATCAGCGCGGTTTTGCCGGCCACATCGCCGATAATCTCCAGCACCTCGGCGTGCTCGTCGTGGCCCGCGCGCTCCTTGTTGGCGATGGCCAGCGAGGTGCCGAGCGCATTGGCGTAGCGCCGCGCCGCCTTGACAAAGCCGGCATCAGGGGAGACTACCACCAGATTGGGGAGTTGCAACTCGCGGATGCGTTCGACCAGCACGGGCATGGCGTACAGGTTGTCCACTGGCACGTGGAAGAAGCCCTGGATCTGGGGCGCGTGCAGGTCCATCGTCACTACCCGGTCACAGCCGGCCACTTCGATGCAGTCGGCGCAAACGCGGGCGCGGATGGAGACGCGCGGTTCGTCTTTCTTATCGCCTTTGGCGTAGCTGAAGTAGGGAATGACGGCAGTGACCGAGGCGGCGCTGGCCCGGTTGAGGGCATCGATCCAGAAGAGGAGTTCCATGAAGCTGTCGTTGGTGGGGAAGACCGTGCTCTGCACGACGTAGGCTTCACGACCGCGAACGTTCTCCAGCACGCGCACGAAGGTGTTGCCTTCGGAGAAGGTAATCACCTCGCCTTTGCCCGGCGTGATCCCCAGATGGGCGCAGATCCTGGCGGTCAGGCGCCGGCTGCTGCTCCCCGCAAAGACCACCATCTCCTCGTCACTTAATGTGTTCATCGTTGCCTCGCGTCTCTACCGGCTGGTTGCGGGAGACAGTATAGCACGGGGGTGGGAAAGCGGGGGAGCGTACCGGGGCTACGCCGGGCTGATGCAACATCCTGGGCGGTAGGCCCTGGACCCCGGGTTTTTCGCGGAAAACTTCATTGACAGACTATTTCTACTTTGTCACGTTGCCCCTGGCGGGGGTTTTGCGGGGCCTGCGGCTCCCTCCGAACCTCCTCGCAGCGGAACCTGCGGCAAGTGACAGAGTAGAGCCAATCAATCGCCGGATCAGCTACCCATCGCCCAGAATAACTCCGGCAGGAGGGGCGCATAGATCGCGCTCAGGCGCAGCAGCGGCCCGCCCAGCGCCGAGGCCCGCAGCGCCTCGCTCCAGAGCGACAGCGGGTAGGCGTGCATCACCAGCACAAGCGCGGCGGCGGCCAGCAGCGCCTGTGCCAGCCCCAGCAGACCGCCCAGCAGATGGTCGAGCCAGCCCAGGAACAGCAACCCGACAAAGAGGCGCAGCAGCGAGGCCACCAGGCTGGCCGTTGCGCTGACCAGCAGCAGCACGCTCAAGAAACCCGCCGCGCCGGCTGCGCCGGGGTCGGCAATGAACGAACTCAACCAGGTGGCCACGAGGGGACCGTAGCGACCGGCGAGGGCCACTCCCACCACCAGACCAACCACGGCTATCACTTGCCGGATCAATCCCCAGTAGGCGCCAAGGCCGACAAACAGCGCGGCGCCGGCCAGGATGGTGTAGTCAAGCCAGTTCACGGTCAATCCAGACTGATATACGTTTTCCTGGGAGGGCGCAGCCCTCCCAGACCCTCCCCTCTGGCCGGTTGTGGCGCCACCCGGAGGATTGCACTTCACAGAACCGTATCTTACAGGCTCTGGCGGCGTTTGGTTTCGTAGCGGATCAGGCCGGCGACGCTCATCTGGCTCCAGCAGCGGGCCACCAGGGCCGCCGGGCTGTCGTCGGGATAGGGCAGCCAGCGGGCGGCCAGGGCGTTCACATCGGGGTCGCCATCGGCGATGGCGGCGTCAACCAGGGCGACCAGTTCTTCGAGCTTCTCCTGGGCGCGGTTGAGCTCGTAATCCACGTCGTCGTGAGGACCGTAGTGGGTGATGTAGATGCGCGGAAAGTGGTAGCTGCGGATGCGCGCGATCGTCGCCCGGTGGGCCTCCAGGTCATAGGCCGGCACCGGTGTCACCGGGAGCGCCAGGCGCCAGCGATCCATGGCCAGGCCGGCGGCGTCGCCGATGAACAGACCGCCGCTCTTGTGATCCCAGTAGGAGAGGTGGTCGGGCGAGTGCCCCGGGGTGGCAATCGCCTCCAGCACCACATCGCGGCCCAGGTCGAGGCGCAGGTTCTCGGCGGGAAGGAGGCGCTCGGCGGGAATGGGCTTGATGTCGCCGTGCAAGGGCCAGGCCTCTTCGCCGACCGCGCGGCGCACGCTTGGCAGGAGCTTGCTCGGATCAACCAGGTGCTTGCTGACCGAGCTATTGATATAGACGTGGGCGCGGGGCAGGGCGGCGGCCAGGTAGCCCGCGCCGCCGGCATGATCCATATGGATATGGGTGCACAGAATATGCTCAACCTCTTCGGGACGAATGCCGAGCTGCTCCAGGCCGGCGAGGGTGTGGGGCACGGTCAGCGAGGTGCCCGTCTCAATCAGGGCGACGGTGTCGCCACGGACCACGTAGGTCACGCCGATACCGGGGATACCGAGGAGATTATGGTCAATCGCGGTAATATGCGCGTCAACGGGGATGATCTCCACGCAGGGCCTCCTTGAGCCATTCTGGATCATCTGGGCGAGTCGTTCCAACACGTCGGGGGCGGGGGACAGGTTTGCCGGCTCACTCGGGCGGCTTCGGGTCGCCGCGCCCGCTCCGGCGACGGCGGCGGCGCGCGGCGGGAGCCGGCGATTCGTCGGCGGGCGCGGCGGGAGCGGCATCGCTCTCGCCAGAGCCGTCAGGCTCGGCATGCGGCGCACCGGCGGCAGACGGCGCGATCAGGGCGGTTTCGTCCTCGTCTTCGAGAAAGTCGAGCTCATCAAACGCATCGTAGCTTTCGATCTCATCGCGCAGGCGGCGCCGCTCGCCGCGATCGCGTTCGGCCCGGCGCTGCTGCGCGACGGGGGTAATCCCCTCGGCATTGCGCGCCTGCGCCAGCGCGGCCACCTGGGCCGTGGACACCTCGATCTGATCCAGACTATAGATCTCCTGCATGCCGCTACTGGCAAGCTGCACAAGCAACTGCTGTTTCAGCACCAACTGGGCAATCACCTCACCAGGGCCGTCCGGCGTCTGGACCCACGTACCCTTACGGGGCAACTCGGCGCGCATGGTAACATACTGCTCGTGCTCATACGACAGGCAGCACAGCAACCGGCCACAGACCCCGCTGATCTTGCTGGGGTTCAGCGGCAGATCCTGGTCCTTGGCCATTTTGATGCTCACGCGGGCATAGTCGGGCAGGAACGAGGCGCAGCAGAGAATGCGCCCGCACGGGCCGATGCCACCGAGGAGCTTGGCCTCATCACGGGGGCCAATCTGCCGCAACTCGATACGGCTGCGGAAGGTGCGCGCCAGATCGCGCACGAGCATGCGAAAGTCCACCCGCTTTTCGGCGGTGAAGTAGAAGGTCAGCCGTGAGCCATCGAAGCTGTACTCGGCCTTGACCAGTTTCATCGGCAGGCCGTGCTCGCGGACCTTCTCGGCGCAGCGGGCCAGCACCTCGTCGTGACGGCTCTGCAACTGGCGCATGCGCTCGAAATCCGCCGCTTCGGCACGGCGCACCACCGGCTTCAGTTCGGCGACGATCTCCTCCTCCGGCACCTCACGGCGCTCGTGGGCCACACGAGCCAGTTCCAGACCACGGACGGTTTCGACGATCACGTGCTCCCCCACGCGCACATCGAGGTCGCGCGGGTCGAAGTAGTAGACCTTGCCGCTATCCTTGAAGCGGATTCCAACAACAACAGGCATTGTGTTTCGATTGGTCAGTGAGGAAGATTTCCGGGAGGGCCACGCCCTGCCGGACCCGCCCTTTGCGGAACTTGCCGCCTCCGCCATCCGGGTGATTTCCCAGAAGGGCCACGCCCTGCCGGACCCGCCCGCAGGCGCCCGATGCTCCTCGACGGTGTTTTCCCGGGAGGGGCCCGAGCATGCCTCTACGCCGGTCCGAGCACCTTGAAGGCCCGCACCCGGCGCTGGCGCCCCTTCAGGGCCAGTTCGCCCATTTCCTCGAGCCGAAAGCGATTGCCCAGCAGGCTGGCGGTAGCCTCGCCGATGAGCACACTACCCGGTTGGGCCTGGCCTTCGAGGCGCGAGGCGGTGTTCACCGTATCGCCGATCACGGTGTACTCCAGGCGATGGCGCGTGCCGAAGAAGCCGGTGTACGCCGGACCAGTGTTGACCCCGATGCGAATGGCAAAGGAGCGATCAGGCGCCCAGCGGTGCACCAGGCGCTGCTGGGCGGCCTGCATCTCCAGAGCAGCGGCAACCGCGCGCACGGCGTGCTGGTCGTCGGGCGGTTCATCGGGCAGGCGGGGCGCGCCGAACAGGGCCATGATTCCATCGCCGGTGTACTTATCCACAGTACCATTGTAGCGGAAAACCACTTCGGTCAATGCATGCAGGTACTCGTTGAGCAGGTCCTGCACCTCCCGGGGCGAGAGCCGTTCGGCGAGGGCAGTAAAGCCCTGGGCATCGGCGAAGAGCACGGTAACAATCTCTTCCCGGGCCTCCCACAGCCGGCCATGCTGGGCGATGTAGCGCGCGAGGGCCTGGGCCAGATTGGGCGAGAGAAAGCGTTCCAGGTTCTGGCGCAACTGCCCCTGAACCCGGAGCTCTTCGGTGAGGCGGGCGCGTTCAATGGCGACAGCGGCGAAGTTGGCGATGGCAACCACCAGATCGCGATCGCGCTCGGCGAATTGTTCACGGCCCGGCGAGTCGAGCACAATCAGCCCGATGGCCTGCCCCTGGGCCATAAGCGGGACGCACAGAGCCGAGCGGATGTTGGCGCTGATGATGCTCTCGGCGCCGGCAAAGTCGAGGCGCGCGTCACGGGTCAGCACCGCCTCGCCACCGTAGAGGGCCTTGCGTACAATAGTGCTCGAGATGGCCACCTCGCCGGTGCCGGGAGGCACGACCACCCGCGGCACCAGTTCCTCGCCCCGGGCCAGCAGCAGCAAGCCCCGCTGTGCCGGCGCCACCCGCATCACTTCCTCCATCACTCGCTCGAGCAGTTCACGATAATCCATCACCTGGATGAGGCGCATGCCAATGGCGTAGAACTCCTGCAGATCGGCAGGCGTCAGGCGCTGTTCGGGGGCGCCCACGGCCTGCCCGTGCGAGGCCAGAGGAAAGTAACGGTTGTCGTCCAGGACAACATCCTGGGCCGCGCGGTCCTCGTAACGCAGGTCGAAAGGGCCGATGCCAATCACGTCGCCGTCGTTCAGTGGCTCCTCTTTGAGCCGCAGGCGATTGACGGTAATGCCATTGCGGCTGTTCAGGTCGATCACCCAGGCCTGATGACCGCGGAGCTCGATCCGCGCGTGATGGCGCGAGACGATCGCATGGTTAAGAACAATGTCGTTATCGAGTTGTCGCCCGATGCTCAGCCCCTTCGCGCCCACGGGGAAGATGCGCGCTTCGCCATTAATGACCACCGATACGCGCGCCATAGGCTCCTCCACGAAGCAAGCGAGATGTGGCCCTGGCAAATGTACGCCGCTCCTCGACCCGCGGGCGGGGCAGCCGCGCGACCGTCTGTCCCCGCAGCCCCCCGGCCATCTTCGGCGAGACGGCCTGGATGAAACAGTTTGAGTATTATAGCCTTTTCAAACCTCGGCGGCAAACACAGGCGCCCGTCCGGGCAGGGCCGATGCAACGTCCGCCTCCAGTGGCGAGATGGGTAGGGCGGCAAGGCGCCCGAAAGGATCATTGTTCGTTGGAGTTGGCAGCTGCACCGCCAACTCCAACGAAAAAACCCGGGGTCCGGGGCTTGCTCCAATCTGTATCAGACGGTCATACGTATGGCGCACAACGCCCGATGAAAACCGGCCCCCGTACGGCCGCAGCGCGCTGCGGCTACTACTTTGTCACGTTGCCACTGGCGGGGGTTGCGGGGGCTTGCGGCACCCTGCGCGAACCTCCTCGCGGCGGAAGCCGCGGCAAGTGACAACGTAGAGGTTCCGGGCCGGTGTGCTATAATCCCCACGCGGAGCAGGGACAGGAAAGCGCGGTATGGAGCGGTTCGAGGTTCGCACTGAACAGTTCGGGCTCGTGGACGGAAACGACCAGGCCCCTGGCGAGCTGATCAGCGCAACAGAAGGCATGGCCCCCACGGCCCCGGAGGCCCGTAAGGGCCGGCTGTACCTGGTCGTTGAGGCCGACGGCGATGGCACCCGTGGCGTCGCGGCGTGCAAACTGGCGCTGCGAGTATTTCGCCGCGCCTTCTACGACGACCAGAGTTTCAGCGTTACCGCGGCGCTCCGAGCGGCGCTGCGGGCAACCAACAAGGCCCTCTACGAACACAACTTCAACCTCCCCGCGACCGAGCGCGTCACCGTGGGTTGCACCGCCGCCGTGCTGCGCGAGGAAACGCTGCACGTGGCCCAGGTGCAGCCCGCGCAGGCATATGTTCTGAGCGAAGGCCGGCTGCGGGCCCTGCCGGCCCATCCCGTCTGGGATCCGGCGGCGGTAAGCGCGGCGCTGTTTGCGCGGTCGGGCGCGCTGGGGGCCAGTCTGTTCATCGAGCCGGAGTTGTTCCGCTGCCCGCTGCGGGCGGGCGAAGGGGCCATCCTGTGCTCCAGCGCCTTCGCCGCGGTGCTCAGCCAGACCGACGTTGCGGCCCTGCTGCGCCCCGGCGAGGCCGGGGCGACGGCGGCGCGCCTCAAGGAGCGGGCGCTGGCAGCAGGGTTGACCACCGCCCACGCGCTGATCCTGACGGTAGAAAGCGTGCCGCGTCGGCGCCAGGCGGGGGGCCTGTGGCGGTCAGGCGCTGCCCCGGCCCAGCCAGATGAGCCACAACCTGCGCCGTCCTGGTTCAGCGGGCTGGCGCAGCGATTGGGACGGCGTCGCCCACCGGTGGCCCCGGCGCCTGAGCCTGCCCCCGACCCGCTCTACACCATGCCCGCGCAGCCGGCCCACTCCCCGGCGCCACCGTCGCGCCCGGCGCCCCTCGAGATCGGCGAGAGCCTCGGTGAGCACTACGCTCGCAGCCGCGAACAGCCGGAACGCGCCCCCCTGCGGCAAGAGAATCTGCCCCCATCGGTGTTTTTGGGCGAAGCGGACTCCGCTGAAGGCGGCACGCGACGGATCGATCTGGCCGATACAGAGGCGATCAGCCGGGGGCGACCCTATCAGCCTCGCTACATCCACCGGCCCCTGGTGGATATGACCTGGCAGGAGCGGCTGGCGCTGCCCTTCCACCGCCTGCGCATCGCGGTAGATGAGCGCCTGCGCCGCCCTCGCACCCGCCGGCCCCCGCCGCCGCGCCCCATCCCGCGGCGCCACGGTCTCTCCTATCGCCGCACGCGCCCGCCCTTTCCCTGGGCCCTGCTGGCCATCCTTTCCCTGGTCATCGCCGCGCTGGTGATCTAC
>JAOACN010000028.1 GCA_026417815.1 Chloroflexaceae bacterium
TCCCGGTAACCCCTCTCAGGTGTAGGGTTTTTCGAGCGAGAAGGGGCTTTCGGCATTCCAATGCGCTTGCGATCCTCACCCCCCTGCCCCCCTCTCCACCATAGTAGGTGGAGAGGGGGGGTTGGGCGTCCCAATGCCCCAGATCGCGAATGTGACGCGAGGATGTGCCGGAAAACCCTACACCTGAGAACCCGGTAACCCTCCCCGCCACAGCTTCAGTTGGGAAGGCATGTTCCTTTGTCTGGAGCGCCAGATGGTCCGTCGTGGCGCGCCCTCGCTTCGGGTGAAGCGAGGGCGTCTGATTCGAGGGAGGAAAGCGAGCCGTGCGGGTGCGGGAGGGCGTTGCCCTCCCGCCAACATCGTCCCGCCGCTGGAAAAAGATACGCTTACAACGAGACTTCGTCTCGGCGGGGGTAGCGGGCGCCCGCGGCCCCCGCAGGACTCCCCGTTCCAGTGCGGCGCAGCTTCGCCGCGCTGCACTGGAACCGGCCCTCGGAGGGGCTGCGCCCCTCCGAACCTCCCCTACAATGAGTAGTCTCGTTGTAGTGCTATACTACAAATGATAAAATTGTGTAAAAACCGTTCACAACTACGTTTCATACAGTACAGACGGTGTTGGTAACCGACTGTCAGCCCAGGAGCGCGGGGTATGACCAACGACGAGGAGTGGGAGCAGCAGTGCGCCTGCCCACCGCCTCTGAGCGACAATCTGTTGATCGCGGCGGTCGATGGCGAAGCGGACGAGGAGACGCTGGCGCACCTTCGGGCCTGTCCGGTCTGTACGGCGCGCGTGATGCATCTACGCGCGCTCCAGGCGTATCTGCTGCGCCGGCTCTATCGGCTCCACTGCCCGCCGACCAGCACCCTGGTGGACTATTGCCAGGGCTTGCTGGACCCGCGGGCGCTGGCCGCGGTATCGCACCATCTGGCAATCTGCCCGCACTGCACGGCGGAGGTGAAGTTGCTTCAGGAAGGACCGATACTGGCGCGAGCGGTTGGTCGCCGCGGACGCACGCTGACGCCGAACCCCTGATGGTCGAAGGTGGTAAGGGGCCGCGATGATGCGCTCACTTCCGTGCCTTTTGCAGAGGGGAAAAGGTACCCGATACAGGAGGGTGCGGGAGGGCCAGGCCCTCCCGCACCCGTTGTGGAAGGTTGGCTAAACCAGGTTTCCCCGTTCCCACGCCTGACGAGAAGGGGCGGGAGGGCCAGGCCCTCCCGGGTAAACCCTGTTGCTGCGGGAAGTGCGCGCCTATTCGAAGTGATCGGCCAGATAGGCGGTCAGATCAGCCACGCGCACCGAATAGCCCCACTCGTTATCGTACCAGGCGATGATCTTGAAGAAATCGTCGCCCATGCTGTGGGTTAGCGGCAAATCCACCACGGAGCTGTAGGTCGTGCCGATAAAGTCGCTGCTCACCAGTTCGGCCTCGCTCACCCCCAGAATGCCCTCCAGTTCCTCACTTTCGCTGGCTTCGATGAAGGCCTGGTTGATCTCCTCCACCGTGGTGGGACGGTTGAGTAACACCGCGAAGTCCACCACCGAGACGGTCGGCGTCGGAACGCGGATGGCATAGCCGTGGAACTTGCCCTTCAATTCGGGGATTACCAGGGCAACCGCCTTTGCCGCGCCGGTGGTGGTAGGCACCATGTTCATCGCGGCGGCGCGGGCGCGGCGCAGATCCTTATGGACATTGTCCTGCAGGTTCTGGTCCATGGTGTAGGAATGGATGGTGGTCATCAGGCCTGTCTCTTATACACATCTGACG
>JAOACN010000356.1 GCA_026417815.1 Chloroflexaceae bacterium
CTGCCATCCAGACCGGGGACCGCCGCTTCCAGCCTGGCCTCCTCGCCCGCGCCAACGGCGGCATCCTCTATGTGGACGAGGCCAACCTGCTCGACGATCACCTGGTGGACGTGATGCTTGAAACGCTAGCGAGTGGCTGGCACCGGGTAGAACGGGAGAGCGTCGCCGCCGCCCACGCGGCGCAGGTAACCCTCATCGGCACCATGAACCCCGAGGAGGGGGAACTGCGCCCCCATCTGCTCGACCGCTTCGGTCTCTGTGTCGAGGTGCGGGCGGAGGAGGATCCGGAGCGCCGCCTGCTGGTCCTGGAGCGGCGCGAGGCTTTTGACCGCGATCCTCAGGCTTTTCGGCGTCAGTTTGAGGAAGAAGAGGAGCGCCTGCGCGCCCGCCTGCTGGCCGCGCGAGCGCGGGTGGGCCGCATCGGTCTGCCCCCGCGCCTGCGGATCTTCATCGCCGAACTGTGCGCCCAACACCAGGTCGCCGGCCACCGCGCCGACCTGACCCTGCAACGGGCGGCCAGGGCCATGGCCGCCCTGGAGGATCGCCCCGAGGTCACTCTGGCCGACATTGAGCGCGTGGCCCCCCTGGCGCTGCGCCACCGCCAGCGCGAGGCGCTGCCCCCGCCCCTCGCGCCGCCACCACCGCCCCCGGAACCGGCGCCTGTTCCGCCCGAACACGCCCCGCCCCTCGATACGCAACCCTCCGGCGACGCGACTCACTCTGATGGCCCCGCCACTGCCTCAGACGGAGAGAGCGCCGGAACCACCCCGCCTGCGGGCGACCAGGAGCGCGTCTTCGAGGTGGGGAGCGGCTTTGCCGCGCGGCGGATCGAGGCCCGCCCCGATCGCCTGACGCGCCGCGGTTCGGGGCGCCGCTCCCGTACCCGCGCCATGCGCCTGGGCCGCTATGTGCGGGCGGTGCCCGGTCGAGGTGGACGTGACATCGCCCTCGACGCAACTATCCGCGCGGCCGCTCCCGAACAGCCGCGCCGCCCGCGCCCGCCGGGGATGGCCATCGCCATTCGCGCCCAGGACCTGCGCGAGCGCCAGCGCGAACGGCGTATCGGCAACTTCCTGCTCTTCGTCGTTGACGCCAGCGGCTCAATGGGCGCCCAGGCGCGCATGGTCGCCACCAAGGGGGCGATTATGGCCCTGCTCGCCGACGCCTACCAGAAGCGCGACCGGGTGGCCCTGATCACCTTCCGCCGCCGCGAGGCCGCCCTGGTCCTGCCCCCGACGGCCTCCATCGAACTGGCCGCGCGCCAGTTGCGCGCCCTGCCGGTTGGCGGGCGCACGCCCCTCGCGGCGGGCCTGGCCGAGGCGGCGCGGGTGCTGCGCCTGCACCTGGCGAAGGAGCCTGCCGCCCGCCCCATCCTGGTGCTGATCACCGACGGCAAGGCTAACGTGGCCCTCGCCCCCGGCGCCGACCCGCGAGCCGAGGCGCTGCGCATCGCCGGGCGCCTGGCCCTTGAGCCGCGCCTGACCCCCATCGTGGTAGATACCGAGGCGCCTGGCCCGGTCCGCTTCGGTCTGGCTCGCGACCTCGCCGAGGCCCTTGGCGCGGTGTGCTACACTCTCGATGACCTCCGGGCCGCCGATCTGATCGCCCTTGTACAATCGAGGTAAGTATGGAGCCGGTCCCCTACCCCTTCGCGGCCATCGTCGGTCAGGAGCAGATGAAGCTGGCCCTGATCCTGAACGTGATTGACCCGCGCATCTCCGGGGTGCTTATCCGTGGCGAGAAGGGCACCGCCAAGTCCACCGCCGTGCGCGCCCTGGCCGATATTCTGCCCGAAATCCCGGTGATCGCCGGCGACCCCTTCCAGACCGCGCCGGGCGATCGCTGGCGCGATGACCTGCCCGCCGACGCTCCGGTGGTCTGGCGCAAGGTGCGTGTGGTCGAACTGCCCGTCGGGGCCACCGAGGACCGAGTCGTCGGCACGCTCGACCTGGAGCATGCCCTCAAGCACGGCGAGAAGCGCTTCGAGCCGGGCCTGCTGGCCCAGGCCCATCGCGGCTTCCTGTACGTGGACGAGGTCAACCTCCTCGACGACCATCTGGTGGACATTCTGCTCGACGCGGCGGCGATGGGAGTCAATACCGTCGAGCGCGAGGGCGTCTCCTTCAGCCACCCGGCCCGCTTCACCCTGGTGGGCACGATGAACCCTGAAGAAGGCGAGTTGCGCCCGCAGCTCCTCGACCGCTTCGGGCTATGTGTGCACGTCGAGGGGATCAGGAACACCGACGAGCGAGTTGAAATCATGGAGCGCCGGCTGGCCTACGAGGCCGACCCGGCCGGCTTCGCCCGCCGGTGGGCCGTCGAGACCGAACAGATGCGCCAGCGCATCGTCGTGGCGCTGGAACTGCACCCTCGCGTCACCGTGGAGCGCGCTCAGATGGTCGCCATCGCCCGGCAGTGCCAGGAACTGAGCGTGGATGGGCATCGCGCCGACATCATCACCCTGAAGACGGCTAAGGCCCTGGCGGCCTGGCACGGGCGCGACCGGGTGCAGGAAGAAGACGTTCGCCAGGCCGCTGGCCTGGCCCTGCCCCACCGGATGCGCCGCATGCCCTTTGATCCGCTTGGCGAGGTGTCAAGATGAAGATTGTGCTCATCAGCGCGACCGGCAACGGCATCCCGGCGGCGCGCCAGGCCCTGGCCCGTCTCGAACGGGAACCCCCCGGACGGTTTACGCTTCAGGCGCGAGAGGGGAGCAACCTGGCGGAGCGGGAGAAGGCAACGGCCTTCGGCGATGAGGTCATCCG
>JAOACN010000430.1 GCA_026417815.1 Chloroflexaceae bacterium
CTTCTCAGGTGTAGGGTTTTCCGCCGCATCCTCGCGTCGCATTCGCCATCTGGGGCATTGGGACGCCCCCCTGCCCCCTCTCCCGCTCGCGGGAGAGGGGGGCAGGGGGGGTGAGGATCGTAAGCTCATTGGAATGCCGAAAACCCCTTCTCGCTCGAAAAACCCTACACCTGAGAGGGGCTGCGCCCGCCGCACCTGCCCATACAGGCACGTAACAGGCCCCGCCGCAGCGATAGCAACCGCCAGGAAAAGCCTCACCCTTCCAGGCGCTGGCGCGCGGCCCACTCCACCTGGGGCCAGGCGGGGGGCGGCCATACCACCGCATCCCACTGATCGAGGCGCTGGCAGATAACCGCGGCGAAGAGCATGGTGCGGCGCCAGCGGGCGCTCTCCGGCTCCAGCTTGCTGGAGACGAACAGGTGGTTGCAGAGCAGTCCCCACAGGTACTCGCGCCGGTCGTCGTAGGCCGCGCGCGCCGCGGCAAGCTCCTGTAGCGCCTGCACCACCAGGAAGCACTTGCGGGCCTCGGGGTGGGCCAGGATGGCGCGGGTGGCCCGCATCGGCTCGTGCGGCGCCTGCGGCTCGCACAGCGCCACCGCCAGTTCGTAGACCAGCGGCAGTTCCTCGGCGCGCAGCACGGCGATACGGGTGGTCACGTCCTGCACCAGTTCGACAAAATCGCGCAGCAGCGGGCCGTAGCCGGTCCGCTCAAAGTCGATCGGCCAGGCGGTGTGGCGATCGGCAAACAGATTGTCGCCGTGCAAATCGCCGTGGGTGATGACCTGGCGAAGCCAGCGGAGTTGCTCGCAGCGGCGCCGCTGCTCGACGAACCAGCGCTGCGGATGGGGCAGGGGTACCGCGAGCGGATCCAGGCGCCAATCCGAGGGTTGGGCGCGCCAGAGCGGTTCGAGCCGCGAGAGGGCCTGATCCCAGCTCTGATCATAGGCTTCTACCAGCGTCCCCCGCAACGCCTGCACGTGCGGTCCCCGGTACCAATCGCCCCAGGCGGCGTAGGAGAAGAAATCGCGCAGCGGGGCGACGATCGTCGCCGCATCGGCGGTGCGACGATAGAAACGGGTAAAGACCTGCCCTTTCCCCTCGGCGAGGTGCTCAAAACCGACCAGACGGTAGGCGATCGCGCCCATGTCCCAGAGCAGGGCGGCGCCGGTCAACTCAGGGCGGCGCAGGGCTTCGATCCCGGCCTCAACGTAGCGCCGGTAGTTTTCCCGCTCACGTTCGATCTTCTCGGTGCGCGCGAGTTTGACCACCTGCAGCGCCCGCTCACCGGCGATTTCGGCGACAAAGACGCGCGATTTGCGCCGCAGCGAAGCGTTGACCGACGGGCTGATCTGTTCCGCGCCGGTCTCGCCGTTGCTCTCGGTGATCATGGTCAGCCGCACCCAGGGCTTATCCTTGAACAGGAAGCGAATGAGCGCCTCGGGTTCATCGGCGGGGATGCCCGGCTGATCGGGAAACATCTCACCGCGCCCCGCCATCGAGGATAGTCCCCCCTGCCACTGCACTTCCGGGCCGTTCCCGCGCAGGCACAGGCGGTCGGCCACACGGTTGAGTTCCCTGCGCAGCACCTCCGGCGCTTCGCCCTTCCCCACGAACGAGGCTGCGCCATACTCCTGGATCGCCAGACGCACCATGGGGGTGTTGTCGTAGCCAGTGATCACAATCGCCGCCGTGTACGGCAACCGGCGCACCAGCTCCAATCCGCTGATGTCACCCTGGTCCTGGTCCTCAACCAGACGCAGATCAACCAGGGCGATCGGGCACCGCTGCTCGGCGGCCAGGCGCAGCGCCAGATCCGGCAATTCCGCGCCATCTGTCTCTGCCACCACCGGCTCGTAGCCCCAGTCGCGCACCAGGGCGGCGTACTGCGCGCGGAACTCGGGGAGGTTGTCAACGATCAGCACCCGTATCGGCGCACTGGTCATGGGTTGCTCCTCCTGTTGGGCCGAAGCATTGGCACAGCCAATGCTTCGGCCTCACCGGGCGCGGGCTCAGACGGCGTCGTGGCTGCTGCGGCCCTACCCGCGGCTCGGACGGAGCAGGAGCCCTCCCAGACCCTCCTGTGGGGCGGCCCATGCTCACCAATGATCATCCGGCAGCGCCAGAGGGAGCCAGAGCGCAAACGTCACTGGCGAGATTGGACTGACCAGTTCAATCTCGCCACCCAGGGTCCTCATCATCGAACGGGCCAGGAGCAGGCCGCGCCCGCCCTCGGTGACACGCTGCTCATGCCGGATTGGCTCCACAAAGAGGCGCTGTTGCACGTCAGGAGGGATCGACGGGCCATCGTTGGCAACGGTGATCCGGGCAAAGGCCCCTTCCCGCTCCATGGTAAAAACAATGGCGCAATCGCGCGGGCTGGCCTGGCGCGCATTGCGAATGAGATGTTCCAACACCCGTTCCAGCAGGATTTCATTCGCCCGCACCTCCAGAACTTCGGCTGACAGCAGGTACGTTACCATCACCGGCGGCCCGGCGCGGCGCTTGATGATCTGCGGCACATGCTCCCGCAGCCAGACGCTGAGATCGTAGGGCGGCTCGCACGAAGGTTGATCGGAGGCCCGCGCCAGGCGCCTGATTTCGCCGAGGCTCTGGCTGATGCGGCTGATATGCATCATCTGCTCGGGTTCAGCCGTCTTGGTCAGCCAGTAGATCGCGTTGTTGGCCGCGCTGATGGCATGGTCTATGTCGTGGGCAATCTGACTGGCCCAGGCGGTCATCGCCGCCACGGACTCATTGAAACGGCGCTCCCGGTTCTCGCGGGCCCTGGCAATCGCCAGACTGATCGTTGGCGCCAGCCGCTCGATTAACTGCTCATCGGCGTATGAGAAGGCATCGGTACGGTTCGCTTCGATCACCAGCACGCCCAGTAAGCGAGGTTTGGAACTATCGCGTTCGGGGTTGAGCAATGCGAGGGTCAACTGGGCCAGCGTGCGCGGATTGGCCTGCACGTAGTCCGGGTCGGTCCGCACATCGTTGACCGTCTCCAGAACGGCCTGGCGCAGCTCCCTGGCCTTGCGGGCCACCCGCGCGGCAATCGTGCCCGGCTGCGGATCGTCGCCATTGCGCAGCGGGTGGATGGGAAAGATCTGCCGTTCGACCACGAACTCCCAGTGGTAGAACTCGCGCGAGGCGGGGGTAAAACTGAGGTGCCGCTCGGCTTCGTCGGCCAACAACACGCTCAGGCCGAGTTGACGATGGGGGTTCTGAAGCAGGTCGCGCAAAATGGCGAGCATGCGCCGCAGGGTTTCGTCGAGGTCAAGGGTGGCTTCGAGCACGGCCCTGGCCAGATCGGTGGCGGCCTGTAACTGCCGCTGGCGCGCAGCGAGTCGCTCTACGTGGAAGGTATCGCGAATGCACGCTGCGACGACACTGGCCACGATCGGCAAAATGACCTGCTCGCGGCGAGTAAAGCGATGGGGTTGCCGATAGACCAGAAAGAGCACGCCGATCACCCGGCGTTGCCGGCCATCGGGGAAGGGCGGCAGCCAGATCGGCACGCCCACCGGCTCATCATCGCCAGGGGTTTCGCCAATTTGCAAAGGAAAGGCGACGCAGGAAGCCACGTCCTCTTCGTGCACGAACCGGCCCTCGAGCACCGGCTCGGCGCGGGCGTCTTCGGCCCACACCGGGTCGAGCCGCCGCACGACCCGGCCCAGCACCGTCTCCTCGGAGAAGTGGGGGTCAGCCACCAGGTGCGCCTCGTGACGCACGCCGTGGGTCACGCCGGGCGCCAGCGCCCGCCGCTGCTCGTCCCAGTACCAGATGGTCACGGCCGACAGGTTAGGCGCCAGGATCAGGATCTGCTCCAGCACCGCCTGGAGGGTGGTACGCAGCGTGCCGGCGACGATCATTGGCTCCACGGCCTTGTACAGCTCGCGGAGTTGCCGCTGGGTCTGGCTGACGTCAATCGCCAGGGCCACGACATTGGCAAGGCGCTTGAGCGCTTCGCAGTGGGCCATTGTGAACGCGCCAACCCGGGGCGACTCGACGTTGATCAGCCCGAGCACCTGGTCCTCCAGGCGAATGAGCACATCAAGCTCGGACCGCGTCCCGCGCGAGAAGCGATCGAAGAAGAGCGCCTTCCATGGCGGCTCGTTGACATCGTGCACCAGTTGCGCTTCCCCCGTCTCAAAGGCCAGCCCAGTGATCCCACGGTAGAGGTCAGGATCCTGAACGTATTTCAACTCATCATCAAGCAAAAAGTACTCCTGGCGAATGACACGGGCCTGACCGGGCCGTTCGGGGCGTTGCCAGCCCCGCAGGATCAGGCCGAGTCGCGCATCGGGCCGGTTGAGCAGCCTGGTGGCCGCCTGGAGGATGCGGGTGAAGAGGATGCGCTCGGCATCGGGGGCGTCGAGCTTAAGGCGGAGCGTTTCCTGAAGCAGGGTCGCGAAGACCTCCTGCTCGCGCTCCAACGAGGCGCGCTCATCGTAGTTCCGCATGGCCTGACCTGCCAGTTCGGCAAACGAGCCAGGCAGCGCGCGCTCACGCTCGTCGAAGCTCCGCTGGCTGCGATACCCGATGACCAGCGCGCCCCGGGGATCGCCACTCACGTGATCGACGATCGGCGCAGCAATGAACGAGCGGAGCCGTTCACGCGACACAAAACCCGGTTCGGGATCATCAGGGATGCTCCAGGGTGGCTCGTGGGCGTTTTCGACGGCAAGCGGGCCGGGCGCCTGGAGGATCCGGGCGATGAATGGCTCCGGACCGGGGGACCAGGCGGTTTGCAGCAAGGACGGATCGCGAAGACCATCGCCAGCGGCATGCGAGGCGGCGAAGCGTGGCTGGCGCAAGGACGATCCGGGTGCCAGGGGCAGGATCGCCGCGCAACTGGCGCTCATCAACACCCGCGCCGAACGGCTCAGTTCCTCCAGTGTCTCGGGCAGGGGACGATCGGCTGCCCGCGCCAGGACGGCGCGGCTGATCTCGGCCAGTTGCTCGCCGGCGCGACGCTGGCGCCGCGTCTCGACGATCAGCGCCACCTGGGCCAGCCAGGTGGTCAGCAGATCGCGAGGCATTTCGTCGAGGGGGCGGCGCAAATGGGGATTGGCAACGATCACGACGCCAAAGCGCCGGCGCGCAACCGCGACCGGAATCACCTCGTAGTCAGCCGGGGGCAGGCAGGCAGCCAGGTTGGGGGGAAGGCGCCGCGTCAGTTCGTCCTGGGGCACCCGCACGCAGGCCAGGTTGAGCACCGCCTCGCCGAGGGCGCCCGTCGCGTCATTGATGGGGATCTCCAGGCCCCGCAGCAAGCCGTCGAGCACCGTGGGCTGGATGGCGCCCTGGCGCAACTGCTCCAGGTAACGCTCAAAGGTCTGGCCGCGCTCCTCGTCGGCGGCCCAGGCGCGCCGGGCCTGGGTGAGGGTCACCTGTCCGATGGCAAGGCGCCCGCGCAGGAGGGTGCGCCCCCGGTGGAGCGAGAAGTACGCTGCCAGGTTGTAGCACAGGCCATAGCCGGCGTTGATCACCGTAAGCGCGGCGTGCCAGAGACGGTCATCTTCCTGAGGGTCGTCGCCCATGGCGATCAGCGCCGCGGCGGCCTCTTGCATCAAGGTCAGACGGCGATTGGTCAACTCGGCGGCTTCGCGCAGGCGCCGGTTGTGCAACGGCCCGGCGATCTGCGCTGCCACCGCCTCCAGAAAACGCTGGTCGCCCTCACTGAACCATTCGGCATGCCGGGTGCTGAAGACCACCAGCGCCCCGACCGCGCGCCCGGCGACGAGGAGGGGCACGCCCAGCCAGCTCCGCGCGGCCATGCGACGCTGCAGGCGCACCACCCCGTGCCGTCGCCGGAAGGCGCGGATCTCCTGCGGCGTTCGCAGCAGCACCGGTCGGCCCTGCACCAGATGTTGATGGATCATCCCCCGCGCTGGCGGCAGCGAGCGGCGCTCGCCATGCACGCCCTCGCTCACGTCAAGCAGCAACTCGATCCAGCCAGAGGTTTCGCTGCGCATGGCCACGATGAAGTTCTCGACGTCGAGCCGGGCGCCGAGGGCCTGCCGCATCTCTTCGAGCAAGGCCGCGTCGCTGCGTTCGGCCGGATCGGCCCCCGCCAGGCGCCCGATCCGGCTGAGGATCTCGGTTTCGGTCTGCAGGGCGGTGCGCTCCAGCGCGGCGCCAACCTGTCGCGCGAAGAGGATCAGCGCCTGTTGCAGCAGGGCATCCTGCCGTAGGCGTGGCGCGCGCCGCCGATCGAGCATCAAGGCGCCCCGAAACACTTCGCCGCACCAGAGCGGCAATCCGACCCACTCGCCTGCTGGCGGTGAGTATCCCTGACACGCGCGCTGCTGCATCAGCCAGGTCCTGCCGTGCTCCAGCCCGCGGAAGATCACCGGCGCGCGGCTCGCTACGACGCGCATCAGGTAGGGCGACTCACACGCGCGCAGGCGCAGACCGCGAAACCGCTCCAGCGGTTCGCGCCCGGCGCAGGCGGCGGCGACGAGCGTCTGCCCCCCATCGGCGCTGACCCACAGCCGCGCCCGGTCAAAGCCCAGTTCCAGCCCACGTTGCACGATTACGCCCTCGAGGGCCTCGACGGCGTACAGGTGCTGCGCGTCCTCGGCGAAGCGGTTAATCACCTCGAACCAGGTCAACTGATCGCGCGTCTGGCGCCAGGCGCTCAGATTGATCAGCAGGTGCAGCAGCGCCTCGGTGCTGAAGGGCCTGGGAAGGTAACTGTAGGCCCCGGCTGCCCGCGCGCGGCGCCCGGCCTCGTCATCGCCCGCCTCGGTAAAGACCACCGCGCTGCTCTCGGGACTGCGGTGCAGTAACTGTGGCAGCAGGGCGATGCCATCGGTGTCGGGGGGCAGGCGCTGATCGAGCAGCAGCACATCAACCGGCGTCTCCGCCCGCTCCAGCACGGCCAGGGCCTCATCCGCAGCGGCGCATAACGTCCACTGGAAGACCTGCCCCTCGCAGCGCCCCAGGCTCGCCGCCAGATGCACCCGTCGCTCGGGATCGGCATCGAGGATCAGCACATGCAGAGGACGCCGAAAGACCGGCGACCCTGGCTGCCCAATCGCGGTATCGGTCATAGGACGACCTTGTAGGGGAGGCTCGGGAGGGTTGCACCCTCCGAAGGCCCCGTTCGGGTGGGCTTCGCCGCGCCGCACCAAGGAAGGGGAACGTTCGGAGGGGAGCAACCCCTCCGAACCTCCTCCCAGCGGAAGCCACGGCAAGTGACAGAGTTTACGCCCCTGCGGGATATTGTACGCTATGGCCGGCCCGCCAGACGGGCGCCTGAATGGCGAGAGGCAGGCAACAGCCCGGCAAGAACCTGGCGTTTCTGCTGTGTATGCGGAAACCGGGTTTCCCCGCGCCCCTGCCCGGGAGGGCTATGTTTATTTCTAGATTTCATGGTAGGATCAACGCCAATCACGAGCCTTATCAGGAGCGCCTGCATGCCCCACCACCACCACCACAGCGATCATCACCCGCACCATCATCACCACCTGCCCGCCCGTTTCGACCGCGCCTTCGCCATAGGCATCGGTCTGAACATCGGCTTTGTGATTGTCGAGTTGACCGCCGGGGTGCTGGTTGGCTCCCTGGCCCTGGTGGCCGACGCTGGCCACAACCTGAGCGACGTGCTGGGCCTGCTGATGGCCTGGGGCGCCACCCTGCTCGCGCGGCGACCCTCGACCACGCGCCGCACCTACGGCATGCGCCGCGCCACCATCCTGGCGGCCCTGGCCAACGCCGCGCTGCTGTTCATTGCCATCGGCGGGATCGCCTGGGAAGCGGGACAACGCCTCTTCGCCCCTGCCGAGGTGCCCGGCATGACCCTGATCGCCGTGGCCGGCGTGGGCGTGGCGATCAACGCCTTTACCGCCTGGCTCTTCGCCCGGGGCCGGGCAAACGACCTCAACATCCGCGGCGCCTTTCTGCACATGGCCGCCGATGCGGTTATTTCCCTGGGGGTGATTCTTGCTGGCGCGCTCATCCTGCTCACCGGCTGGGCCTGGATCGACCCGCTCCTCAGCCTGGTGATCGTCGCCGTGATTGCCTGGGGCGCCTGGGATCTGGCGCGCGAGTCGATTGACCTGGCCCTCGATGCCGTGCCTGCCACGGTTGACCCGCTGGCCGTGCGGGCCTACCTGACCGACCTGCCGAGCGTGCGCGAGGTTCACGATCTGCACATCTGGGCGCTCAGCACCACTGAGCCGGCCCTGACCACCCATCTGGTGCTGGCCACCCTGGAGGGGTGCGACGCCCTGCTGGCCCAGGTGCGCGCCGAACTGCACCAGCGCTTCGGGATCGAACACGTGACCGTGCAACTGGAACAGGGCGACCCCCGCTACCCCTGCGGCGCGTGCCAGGAGGGGTTGTGACCCTCGGTCCTGAATGACCGTCTGGGGACAGGAAGGATCGCGGAGGGCTGCCTTCCGCACCTGCCGCCTTCGGCGGGCGATAATCCTATGCCACTGCCTGCTCCAACATGCCAATCGTCCCTTCGATCAACTCCACCGCCTCCCGCAGCGCGCCGGCGTCGAAGGCGAAGCGCGCCCCCGCCGCCCTGAAGAGATCGGGCAACGTGGCGGCGCCGCCAAGGGCCAGGGCGCGGCGATAGGCCGCCACTGCGCCGGCCTGGTCGCTCAGGGCGTTGCGCCACACCTGTACCGCCCCCAGTTGGGCCAGCCCGTACTCCACATAGTAGAACGGGTACCGATAGATGTGCTGCTTGCGATGCCAGCCGGTCATCCGCTCGGCGTCGAGACCGCTCCAGTCCACCCCGTCCATGAACCGCGCCCAGAGCCGATCCCAGGCCGCGTCACAGGCGGCGGGGTCATCGGCGGCCTCGGGGTTGGTGTAGGCCCAGTGCTGGAAGCCGTCCACCACGGCCATATAGGGCCAGAAGGTGAGAATGCCCTCCAGATGCTCGATCCGCGCGCGGGCGTATTCGGTCGGGTCGTAGTACCCGCCATCGGATCGGCGCAGGTAGGGCGCGGCAAGCAGTTCCATGGCCATCGAAGCGACCTCGGCGAACTCGATGGGCACATCGCGCTGCTGGTGGTAGGGCAGGTGGGCCATCTCGAAGTCGTGGAAGGCATGGCCGGCTTCGTGCAGCAGGGTGCGGACATCACCGGGCAGACCCACGGCGTTCATAAAGATGAAGGGCCGCCGCGCGACGGGGAAGTAGGCGCAGTAGCCGCCGGGCGCCTTGCCCTTGCGATTGTCGAGGTCGAGGAACCCCTCGCGGCGCATAGTGGCGAAATGGCCTCCCAACTCTGGATCCACCCGCGCGAGCACCGCCTCGCCCCGCTCGGCCAGTTCGGCGCCGTCGCGAAAGGGACGCAGCGGCGTCTCGTGTGGAGCGCGGGCGCGCGTATCCCAGGGGCGCAACCGGTCAAGGCCGAGGCGCGCCGCGCGTCGGGCGTGGACCCGCCGGGTCGCCGGGACGGCGACGGCCTCGATGGCCTCGTGGAAACGCAGGCAGTCATCGGGGGTATAATCGAACCGCCGCAGCAGACGCCAGGCGTAGGCCCGGTAGTCGGGCAGGCCCGCATTGGTCGCCAGTTGGCGCCGCAGGGCCAGCAATTGCCGCCAGATCTGGTTGATCGCCTCGCGGTCGGCCAGTTGCCGCGCGGCGGCCCGCCGCCAGACCTCCTCACGGACGGCGCGGTCGGGTTCTTCGAGCAACGGCTCAGTTTGCGGGATGGTCAGTTCATGCCCCGCCCATTCGATCGTCTGCGCGCCGATGATGCGGTTGTACTCGTTGCCCAGACGACGCTCCTCCGTCAGCAACGGCAGGTTCGCCTCACGAAACAGTTCGACCTCGGCACGCAGGTTGCGCAACGGCACGGCAAACCCCTCCGGTTCAATCCCTGTATCGAGGAACCTGCGCTTCAACGCCTGGTCCGCGGCCATGGCGCGGGGATACACGTCGCTGAGAAAGGCGCGATAACGCGCCTCGGCGGCGCTATCGGTAGTATCGCGGGTCGTGGCCACCGAGAGGCGCGTATAGGTCTCGGCCAGCAAATCGGCCACCTGCGACCAGGCCGCCAGCCAGGCCGCGGGATCGGCGATCGGCGCCGCCTCCAGCGCGGCGTAGAAGGGCTGCCAGCGTTCCCAGGGCCAGTCGAGGGTCGCTTGCGCGGATGTGGGGAGGTCACGAAGCATGGAGGTTCCTCACATAATTCAAATCACTTTCGTTCCTTACGGTAGGAGTGTAGACGTACGGGTAAACCCGCTTTCCCTGCGCCTGCCAGCGATTGGCGGGGCGCCGCTCCTCACCCTCCCCCGCCTCGCTGCGCTCGGCGCCCCCTCCCTCTCCACCCGAGGTGGAGAGGGAGGGGGCAGGGGCAGGGTGAGGACCAACCCCCTGCTTCACCCCATACGCCACGCGCACCGCCGTAGGTTATAATAAACGACGAACGACGCAAGGAGAAGCGCGATGAGGCTATCGATCGAGTGGCTGACCATCCTGCTCTCGCCCCAGGCCGTCGCCGCGGCGACCCTGTTGATCTTCCTCGCCGGCCTTTCCGAGGGCATTGGCACCCAGGGGGTAACGCTGCTGATGAGCCGCATCACGCCCATGCGCTTTGTGCTCGGCTTACTGGCTTCGGCGCTCCTGTACGTACTGAGCGCCGTCATCTGGATGTGGGCGCTCTGGCTGGCCATGCGCATACTGTTCGGCGTTGAAGTGCCCCTGCAACTGTTCTTCGTTACGGTCAGCGCCGCCTACGGGCCGTTGCTACTGGGTGCGCTGGCGCTGCTCCCGCTGGTGGGCACGACCATTCGCTGGGGCCTGCGGTTGTGGAGCTTCAGTATCGCCCTGGCGTCAATTGTAGCCGTAACCGGGCTGACGCACTGGCAGGCCGCCGTGGGCGCCCTGGTGGGCACCCTGCTGATGGAGGGCGCCCGCTGGTTGTTGAGCGAGCCAGCCGAGGCGGTCGCCCGTCGCATCTGGGCGCTCACCACTGGCAAGCCGCACCTCATCCGGCGCGAGGAGCTTCCGCAGGTGATTCCCGGTTACGAGCCGGTGGTCAAAGGCGAGCGATGATTACAGCATTGGCGTGGCTGGGTTGGGCACTGCTGATCCTGTTTATCCTCTTCGCGATTGCCATTCCCCTCTCGGTCCTGATCTGGTGGGCAGGGTGGCGCACGGCTACCCCGCAGACCCAGTTGCAGCCACCCGGCATGCCTGCCGCGGGGCCGTTCCTGGTCTACCTCTCGGGAGTTGATGACATCTCTGGCGAGTTCTCAACCCCCTACGAGGATGCGCTCCTGGACGCCATCGCCGATCGCATCCCCGGCCTGGTCATCGTCACCGACGTTTTTGCCTACTCTTACGCCAACGTGGGAATGACCAGCGAGGGCAACCTGGCCTGGTTCTGGGCCTGGCTCAACTCGCTGCGGCTCAACAAGAAAAGCCCCCTGCGGCGCGTCGGGCGCCTGATCAACCTGCGCAACATGCTCCACGTCGCCGTTTCGGCCGACCGGCGCTACGGCCCGATGTACAACTATGGCGTCGCGGAAATGATCATCCAGGGGCTGTTGCGCCACGGCTACGTCCTGGGCAGCGGTTCGCAGGTCGCCCTCCTCGGCTACAGCGGCGGCGCCCAGATCGCCCTGGGCACCTCGGGCTATATCCAGGCCACCCTGCGCGCGCCCGTCCAGGTATTCTCGCTGGGTGGCATCATGAACTCCAGCGACAGCCTCAGCCGGATCAGCGCCCTGACCCATCTCTACGGAACCAGGGATCGCTGGCACCGCCTGAGCGACCTGATTTTCCCCGCCCGCTGGCCGATCTTCCGCGGCACCCAGTGGAACCGGGCCCTGGCGATGGGCAAGATCGAAAAGGTCTGCCTCGGCCCGATGGTCCATACTGGCCGCGGCAGTTACCTCGATGCGACGCGCCATGTCGAGGATGGGCGAAGCTACCTCGACG
>JAOACN010000435.1 GCA_026417815.1 Chloroflexaceae bacterium
CGGTGATGAGGTGCTCTACCTCAACACGCTGCGCCACCGCAGCGAGAGCGCGCTGGTGCTCACAGAGCCGCTGGCGCGGCAAGAGGCGCTCGCCGCGCGGGTGCTGGCGACCGATTATCGTCCCGGCGAGGTGGTCGAGGCGATCGATTACCGCGGCGCGCGGGTGTTGGGACTCGGGCTGCCGGTGCCGGGCGTCGAGTGGCATCTGGTGGCCAAGATCGACCACGACGAGGTGTTCAGCCAGGCGCGCATCGGCGTGTTGTGGATCGCGCTGGCCAGCCTGATGACCTGGCTGGTTGCGGTGGCCTTCGCCGGTTTGGCGCTGCAGCGCCGCGAGTTGCACCATGCGCAGCGGCAAAGCGAGGCACAGGCGGAAAAGCTGCGCGCCTTGCAGCTTCTCGAAGCCTTTGCGCAAAGCTCGAACGACCTGATCTTCGCCCAGGACCGCGCTGGCCGCTACACCCTGTTCAATCCGGCCGCCGAACGGGCCACCGGCAAGTCGGCCGCCGAGGTGCTCGGCCGCGACGAGACGGCGGTATTCCCGCTCGAGCTCGCCCAACCGCTGATCGCCGACAACCGCCGGGTGCTGCAGGAGGGATGCCTGCTCACCCGGGAGGAGAAGCTGCCGATGGCGGAAGGCGAGAAGACCTATCTGACCACCAAGGGGCCGTTGCGCGATGCCGAGGGCCAGATCATCGGCATGTTCGGCATCTGCCACGACATCACCGCGCGGGCGGCCAGCGAGGCGGCGCTGCGGCAAAGCCATGCCGAGCTGGAACGCTTCAACCGCGCGATGATCGGCCGCGAGCTCGACATGATCGCGCTCAAGCGGCGCATCAATGCCCTCTCGATCGAACTGGGCCGCGCGCCGCCTTTCGATCTGTCGCGGATCGATGCGGCGCAAGCCGGCCAGGAAGGTCAAGGGCCATGAGTCAGGCGGGCGAGGGGCGCTGGCGCCGCTTGGCCGAGCTTGCGGTCAGGCTTGCTGGCGCGCGTGATCTGGCCGGCTGGCTGGCGGTGGTGCGCCCGGCGCTGCGGGCGCTCGGCGAGGCCGACGGCGCGCTCTTGGCGCTACGCGAAGGCGAGCACTGCCACTATGTCGAAGAAGACAGTGAGACACCGCTGTGGAAGGGGCAGCGCCTGCCGCTCGATGCCTGCTGGGCCGGCTGGGCGATCCGCCATCAACGCAGCGCGGCGAGCGAGGATATCCAGCGCGATGCGCGCGTGGCCGCCGACCCGTACCGGAGGACTTTTGCGCACAGCGTCTGTGTGGTGCCGCTGGGGCGCAGCCAGCCGCGCGGCGCGCTCGAATGGTGGTGGGCAAGCCCTCATCGGCCCAGCGACGAAGAGCGCGCACTGCAGCAAGGCCTCGCCGACGTGCTGGCGGCGAGCCTCGCTACGCTCGATTTTCTCGCCGATGCGCTGGCCGCGCGGCAGGCAGCCGAAGCCGCGCTCGCCGCCGCGCAGGCGCAAAGCCGCACGCTCGCCGCTTTGCAGGCCAGCGAGCAGGAAAACCAGCGCAAGGTGCGGCTTGCCGCCCTCAATCTGATCGAGGATGCGCTCGCCGCCCGGCAGCGCGCCGAGGCGGCCCAGGCGGCGCTGCACGAGAACGAGGAAATCTTTCGCTGCTTTCTCGAATACAGCCCGATCTACGTGTTCTTCAAGGACGAGCAGACGCGCGCCTTGCGCTTGAGCCGCAACTACCAGGCGATGCTCGGCCGGCCGCTCGACGAGCTGCTGGGCAAGACGATGGCCGAGCTGTTTCCCTCGGATCTGGCCAAGCAGATGGTCGCCGACGACCAGCGCATCCTCCGCGAAGGCCAGCCGATCAGCGTCGATGAGGAATTCGCCGGCCGCAGCTACACGACGATCAAATTCCCGATCCAGATCGAGGGCAAGCCGCGCTATCTGGCCGGCTTCACGATCGACATGACGGAGCGCAAGCGCATCGAAAACCAGCTGCGCAAGCTCTCGCTTGCCGTCGAACAAAGCCCGGAGTGCATCTTCATCACCAACCTCGACGGCGTGATCGAGTATGCCAACGCCAGCTTTCTTGCCGTCACCGGCTATACGGTAGAAGAAGCCCTCGGCCAGACCCCGCGCCTGCTCAAGTCTGGCCAGACGCCAGCGGCAACCTACGCGGCATTGTGGGAGAGCCTGACGCGCGGCGAGTCGTGGAAGGGCGAGATGATCAATCGGCGCAAAGACGGCAGCGAATACGTCGTCTTTGCCATCGTCACGCCGCTGCGCGCTGCCGATGGCCGGATCACCCATTATGTCGCGGTCGAGGAAGACATCAGCGAGAAAAAACGCCTGGGCGAAGAGCTCGACCAGTATCGGCGCCATCTCGAGGACCTGGTCGCCGAGCGCACCGCCCAGCTGGAGGAGGCGCGCCGCCAGGCGGAGGCGGCCAACCAGGCCAAAAGCGCCTTTCTCGCCAACATGAGCCACGAGATCCGCACGCCGCTCAATGCCATCGTCGGCCTGGCCCACCTGATCCGGCGGCACCTGACCGATGCCGAACAGCTGGCGCGGCTCGATCGCATCGCTGCTGCTTCGCATCATCTGCTCGCCCTGATCAACGACATCCTCGATCTGTCGAAGATCGAGGCCGGTAAGCTCAGCCTCGCCGCCGGGGAGTTCGACCTGGTGCAGCTGATGGAAAACGCCGCCGCGCTGGTCGCCGACCAGGCGCAGGCGCGCGGCCTGGAACTCGTCATCGACATCGAACCGGCACTGTCGGCGATGCCGCTGTTGATCGGCGATGCAACGCGATTGCGCCAGGCGTTGCTCAATTACCTGTCGAATGCACTCAAATTCACCGAGCAAGGCACGATCACGCTGCGCGCCCGCCTCGAGGAGGATGCGGCGGCTGGCCTCATCGTGCGCTTCGAGGGCGAAGACACCGGCATCGGCATTGCCGCTGAGGAACAGGCGCGGCTGTTTCGCCCCTTCGAACAGCTCGATGCCTCGATCACGCGGCGCGTTGGCGGCACCGGCTTGGGATTGGCGATCAACCGCCTGCTGGCCGAATTGATGGGCGGCACGGTCGGCGTCGAGAGCACGCCGGGTGTCGGCAGCCGGTTTTGGCTCACCGCCCGTTTGGGCAAGAGCAGCAAGCCAGCGCGGCAATGGGTCAGTCCCCGCTTGGCCAACCGCCGCGCCTTGCTGGTCGATGGCAATCCCACCACGCGCGGGGTGCTGGTGCAGATGCTGCATACGCTCGGCCTCGTCGACACGCAAGCGCCGAGCTATGAAGCGGCGCTCGCCGCGCTGGTCGAGGCCGATGGCGAGGGGCGGCCCTTCGAGGTGGCGCTGTTTGGCTATCAGACGCCGGGGCTGGCCGGGCAACCGCTGGCGCGCACGCTCGCCATCGCCTGTCTGTCATACGTGGCGACCCACGCGCCAGAGGTGCGTGAAACGGTGATCGCCGAGGCGCGCCGCCGCCTGGAAGGGGACTACCCGCGGCCGGTCAGCACGGGCGCGGCGATGGTGTTGAGCGACCTGGGTGACAAAGACAGTTACCAGTTGGTGATGGCCGCCTACCGGGCAGGGCGCGTGGATCAAGAAGCGGCGCCAGCGGCGACGGCGCGGCAGTACCTGCTCGGCGGCGGACGGCCAAACATGGTGAGCGTGAACTTCGGCTTCTTTGAACGCTACGACCGCTACGGTCCGTACCTGAGGCCCGACGAGGACCTGGAGGACGACTACGACGACGATGAGTATTAGACTTCGTCCTGGCGAGAATTGTGGAGGGCCGCAGGGCCCTCCGAGTCTCCCCTGCAAAGAGAAGTCTCGTTGTTGTACCAGGAACCCATCCCGCTAACGATGTCCTGGGAGGGCAAAGCCCTCCCGGCCCCTCCCAGTGGGCAGGGGTGGCGAGGCCCCGGCATGCATCTACGCACCCATTTACTCACTTCATCGGCGCTGGGCCTGGCCCTGTATGCGCGCCAGCCGGAACGCCTGGCAGCCCTGGTGGCGGCCGGGACCCTGATTGACCTCGACCACCTGGTACTCTACGGGCTACGCACGGGCGACTGGAGCATAGTGGGGGCGCTCCGCTACAACCGCTACCGCGGCCGGCGCTCCACCGCTGGCGACACCCGTCCGCGCTACGGGTCGCTCCGTTCGTGGCTGCACAACCCCTGGCTGGCCCTGCCGCTGGCATGGGCCTGGGCCGGCGCCTATCCGGTAGCGCGCCCGCTGGCCCTGGGCCTGAGTCTGCACCTGCTGCTCGACCACGTGGACCTGCCGTGGCGGGTCCGGGCCCGGCTGCGCGCCGGCGGGGCCTGCCAGTCCTGTGGCCGCCGCGGCGCGCGCCTCGAAGTCTACCGCTTCCGCCACGCCACCAGCGCGCGCTACCTGGCCCTTTGCCGGGCCTGTGGGCAGCGGGCGATGCGCCCTGGTCGGATCGAGTCGCGTCCGGCACGGACAGCCAGGCCTGTGGTACACTACCCCGGCGAGCAAGGCACAACGGCTCACCAGGAGACCGCGCATGAACGACGATGACGATGAGGCGCTGGAACGGCCGAATCTCGAAGGTCCGAGCGAAGAACTGGAACGCCTGGCCCGCGAGAGCCTGGAAGCTCAGGCCGACCCGACAGACCTGGCCGGGACGCGCCGGCGCTGCCAGCGAGTGATTGAACTCTACGCGCAGGGCCAGATTATTGACGCCCAGGACAACTTTCACGCCGCCTGGGTATTGCTCTGCGGTGAAAGCGCGGCGCACTTCAAGCTGGCGCGCATGTTCGCCCGGCGGGCAGCGGAGCTTGGCGAAGCGCGGGCGTGGACGCTGGAGGCGATGGCCTGGGATCGCTGGCTGGTGGCGAGCGGGAAGCCGCAACGGTTCGGCACGCAGATCCTCAAACAGCACGGCCGCTGGTCGTTGGGAGCGGTGGATCCGGCGGTGACCGACCTGGAACGGGCCTTCTACGGCGTGCCGCCGCTCTACGTGCAGCGACAGCGGGCCGAACAACTGCAGCGCCAGGAGAGCGCCTGATTGAGAGCACACACCTCACCGGTCCGGAAAACCGGTGAGGTGTGCAGGATGAAATCATGTTTCTGGGAGGGCAACGTCCTCCCGGAGCCTTCCCTCCATCAACGTGCTTCAGGAGGGTCGTCCTCAGAGGTTCGCTCGCGCAACCCCTGGAAGAGTTGCTGGAGCAGATCGCGCAGTTCCTGGACCTGGGTTTCGGAGAGGGTTCGCATGCGGCGACTAACGCGGGCATGATGGCGCGGCTTGATGCGCCGGAGCTTATCGGCGCCTTCCGGGGTGAGGCAGATCAGGCTGACGCGCCGATCCTGCGGGTCGTTGCGGCGCTGGACGTAGCCCTTGGTAATGAGGCGATCGACGATCCCGGTCAGGTTGCTGTTGTCGCAGAGCATGCGCGCGCTGATTTCGCTCAGTGGCACACCCTCGGGCGTGGCATAATTGAGGATCATGAATTGAGGAACGGTGAGATCCTCACTGCGCAAGTCATAGCGGTTGTAGATGTCCATCATCGAGTTGACCTGGCGGAGGAGGGTGTAGGCCTCAAGCTCGGTGGAAACCAGGTCGGCCGAGGAGCTATCCGGTTGTAGACTCATAACCTTTGCTCCTGATATCAGCAGACACTACGCGAATACGCAGAGCTGGCGGGGCCGGGAGGGCTGCATTCTCCCGGAACATCCTCCAGGCGGCTCCGGGGCTGCGGGCAACCTGGTGCCCTACCTCCCTGGCCCGCCGGGCAGGTCCAGAAGGGCCGCCCCCTCCTGGAAACCCCTTGTCCCGGCCATTTGTGTACCAGAAGTCGCCGGAGGCACGTATCAACCCGGAGTTGACAAATAGAAAACAGGTGCTCTACTCTGATTACCTCTCCGTTGTCACTTGCCGCAGTTTGCGCGAGGGGCTAACTCCCCCGAGCTTTCTCCTTCCTGGCGGGGCGCGGCGAAATTGCGCCCCGCCAGGAAGGAAAGATCTTCGGGGCCCGCGGGCCCCGCACACCCCGCCAGGGGAAAAAATGACCAATGGAGAGTTGCAGCAATGTAATTCCTTAACACTTCGAAATATAGCATGTAAAACTTGTGTTGTCAACCGTTTGTCAAGCAAATGCACAATCAATCTGTGCATAGGGGTGCCCCGTGTTAGCGTCGTCCCCAGCGCCACGTTACGACCGCATCGTCTCGCTGGTTATCGTCATACTCATCGGACTGGCGGTGATTTTTCTGATTGACGGCAACCCCAACACCCTGCGGATCGTGCTGGGGGGGGATCTGCCAGCGATCAGCGTCTCGTGGTTCCTGATCGCCTCGCTGATGATCATCACCAGCGCCGGGGCCGATGTCCTGATTCGCTCGCACCCGTACATGCAGCACCGCGCCCTTCCGGTGGTCCATCTGGGCGTGGTGCGCTTTGAAATCGCGCCAGCGTTCTGGATGTTGCCCTCGTTCAGTGTTATTGGCTCCTTTGCCTTCTTCCGCCTGTTCAGCGAAGTCTGGCAGGGGTTGGCCTTCGCGCTGGCGCTTGTGGCGGCAGGCGGTTTGCTGCTGGCGGCACTGATTGCCCAGCACTACGCCCTCGATCGTGACGCGGCGGTCAGTCAGCGGGCGCAGACGGTGCTGCAGGTGATAGGCTATGTTCTGGCCTTTGGCCTCTTCAGCGCCATTTACTACACTCGCTACCGGACACTCTACTCGGCAACGCTGACCGGGGCAACGGCCACACTGTTGTCCTACGGATTGCTGGCCTACACGCCCGCCTCGAACCGCTGGCGCATGTCAGCCGTGGTGGGGTTGGTGCTCGCCGAGGCGCTGTGGGCGCTGAACTACTGGGCCACCAGCTTCCTGATCGGCGGCGCGGTGCTCCTGGTGCTCTTCTATGTCGCGGTCAGCCTCACGCAACACCTGGGGGCGGGGCAGGTGCAGCGCCGGCTCCTGGTAGAGTACGGTCTGCTTGGTGGTGGGTTGTTCACCGTAATTATCTATGTGGTTTTGCGACAATAACTCTCCGTTGCCATGGTCCGTGCCGTGAGAAGGCGCGGCGGAGCGAAGCCCCACCGCAAAGGAAAAGGGGTCCTCCGGGAGATCGGCGGCCTCATCCGCCGCCCGGGGCCGCGCTACCGGAGAGGGTAACGAGGCGAGATAATCCCGGGGCGCCAGAACCGGTTTCAGGTTGCCGAGAAGGGCTCTTTCTGCTAAACTGAGGGTGTCTTTCTGCCCTCGACCATCACTGGCCTGTGTCATCCCCCGCCACCACGGCGTCGCGTCCGGGAAAGGGAATAGTGTGAAGCGACCGGCAGCAGAGTGGCGCCTTCGTCTCAGCGACCACGTCGCGTTCTTTGGCTATCGGTGGATGGCCTGGGGCGTGGCCGCGCTCACCCTGACCGTCCCTGGCCGTTCCGCCGAATCGTTACCGCGGGACGCCGGGTTGCTGTTGTTCCTCGGCGTTATCAACGTGCTGACAACGGCGCTGGCGCAGGGGTATGTGCGCCTGCTGCGACGCCGTCCGCCGGTGCTGTTG
>JAOACN010000444.1 GCA_026417815.1 Chloroflexaceae bacterium
GCAGAGGATGTAGGCCAGTTTATCGGCGATGACCGTATCGTACTCCGTGGCGTAGCCACCCTGCGCCAACTGGTAGATGGCGATCCGCGCGGCGGCCAGGCCATCGCGCCCCAGGGCGTAGCATGTTCTGGTGCTGGCGGGTGGCAGATACCCCTCGGCTGCCAGGCGCAGCACCTCGCGCTTGGCCTCGCCGAGCAGGTAGTCCTGGTTGAAGACGATGCGATCGGTGGGGCGCAGGAAGCCCAGTTCGCGGGCCTCGTGGGCGCTGGTGGCCACCTTGACCATGGCAATGGTCTCGAAGACCTGCTGGAAGGCCTTGAGCGTGTCGCCGCCGGTGCGGGCCGCCTCGGCAATGATGCGCCGGTTCAGCTCCTTGCAGCCGCCCCAGCCGGGGATCAACCCGACGGCGAACTCGGGCAGGCCCATGTAGGTCTCGGCGGCGGCCACCGCGGCCGCGCCGTGCATCGCCAGTTCGGCCCCGCCGCCCAGCGTCTGCCCGAACGGCGCGGTCACCACCGGTTTGGGGTTATGGCGCAGCGCCTGGTAGGCCTGCTGGACCAGGCCGAGCAACTCTTCGAGATCCTCCCACGCCCCGGCCTCAACGGCCGCGCCGAAGTCGGTCAGATCGGCGCCGGCGGAGAAACGCGCCCCCTGGTTGCCGACGACCATACCGACCCAGCGGTCCTGCTTGAGTTCCTCGACCCCCGCCAGGATAATTTCGATCACCTGGCCGCCGATAGTGTTGGCCTTGGAGTGGAGCTCCAGACACAGGACGCCATCGCCGAGGTCCACCAGGCTGGCGGCGGCGTTGCCGTGCACCAGCTTGCCGGCCTCTTTGAGCGCGGCCAGGTCAATCGCCCGCGGGTCACGCTCGATGATCTCGTGGCGGCCGGTGGTGACGTTGTACGCCGCTTGTTTGCCATCGGCCTCCTGCTTGTAGAAGCGCGCGTCGCCCTTCGCTAGCTGGTCCACCCAGGCCGGCAATTCCAGGCCCCGCGAGCGCATCAGGTCAGCAGTCTCGGCGAGGCCCAGAGCGTCCCAGATCTGGAACGGCCCCAACTGGTGGGCGAAGCCCCAGCGGATGGCGTTGTCCACATCGGCGACGCTGTCGGCGATCTCGGGGAGGCGGCGGGCGGCATAGGCCATCATCGGCAGGAGGGCCTGCGCGACCAGGGCCGCGCCGCGGTCATCGGGCCGTTCGGCGCTGCGACGCAGCAGGAAGCGCAGGCGCTCGGGCAGGCTCTTGATCTTGTTGGCCTCCTCGATCAGCGCATCCACGCCGGCGGTGCCCCGCGGAGGCGCGTACTCCAGCGTCGCCAGGTCGAGGGGCCAGAACTCGCGCTTCTCACCCTCGCGCACCTCTTTGTAGAAGCCCTGGCCGACCTTGCGGCCCAGCTTGCCGCCGGCCACCATGCGCTCGAGGAAGTCGTTCTCGCGGTAAACCTCGCGGCTCTCATCGTCGGGGATGGCCTTGTAGAGGTTCGAGGCGACGTAGTGCATCACGTCCACGCCGACCTGGTCGAGCAGGCGGAAACTGGCCGTGTTGGGGCGCCCGATCAGAGGGCCGGTGAGCGCGTCTACTTCCTCAACGGTATACCCATTCGTCAGGGCGTAATTCAGCACCACCTGGCCGGCGTAGGAGAAGATGCGGTTGCCGATGAAGTTGGGGCGGTCCTTGCAGATCACCACGCCCTTGCCCAGGCGATCCTCGGCGAAGCGGCGGAAGGCGGCCACGACGGCGGGGTCGGCGTCGTCGCCGGGGATGAGTTCGAGCAGCTTGAGGTAGCGCGGCGGGTTGAAGAAGTGCGCGCCGAAGAAGTGACGCTTGAACTCGGCGCTGCGGCCCTCGGCGATCAGGGCGATGGGGATGCCGGAGGTGTTGGTGGTGATGATGGCCCCCGGCTTGCGGATGGCCTCCAGGCGCTCCATCAGCGCCTGCTTGGGGCCGAGTTGCTCGATGATCGCCTCGACGATCCAGTCGCAATCGGCGATCTTCGCGAAGTCGTCCTCCGTGTTGCCCAGGGTGATCAACTCGGCGGTGCGCTCGCTGAAGAGGTTCGACGGGCGCGCCTTACGCATGCGGTCGAAGCCGCTCTGCACGATACGATTACGCACGGCGGGGTGCTGCAGGGTCAGCCCCTTCGCCTCTTCCTCCGGGGTGAGCTTATCGGGCGGCACGTCGAGCAGCAGTACGGGCAGGCCGGCGCCGGCAACCAGGCCGGCGATGGCGGCACCCATCGTACCGGCGCCGATGACGGCGACACGCTTCAACTGGTCCTGCATCGGGTCCTCCTTGACCGGGACGATAAACCGGGGTTATATGCAGCGCGTCATGAACGTGGGCATGATACCACAAGTGCCGTGGATGCGAAAGTAGCGCCGGCCCGGAGGCGTCCGGATTTACCGCAGAGCACACAGAGGAACGTAGAGGGTGAACTTTTCAAAGCCCTCTGCGGTGCGAACGTGTTCGGTAGATGTGAACACTATCACCGGCCCGGAGGTCAGGGCGGTTGCAACGACCGCCTCCGGTGGGAGGTTGTTCTCAGGTGTAGGTTTTTCCGGCGCCTCCTCGCGTCACATGCGCCATCCGGGGCATTGGGACGCCCAACTTCCCCCTCTCCACCGTAGGTGGAGAGGGGGGCAGGGGGGTGAGGATCGGAAGCGCATTGGAATGCCGAAAACCCCTTCTCGCCCGAAAAACCCTACACCTGAGAGGTGGGGGTTGGAGGTTTGCCCGATGGACGTAGCACAAGCCCTGGGTTCTGCGGACAGGGCTTGTGCTACGTCCATCTCCGACGGCGGGGTGTGGGGCGGCTTCGCCGCCCGACAGATCTTT
>JAOACN010000448.1 GCA_026417815.1 Chloroflexaceae bacterium
CCGCCGCAACGAGTACTGGGGCGCCCTCAGCGGGCTGTACCGCAACTTCGGCATTTCGTCCTATCGGCGCATGCCCGCCGGGCGGCTGTACGAGGCCCTGGAGTGGCTTGAACGCTGGTACGGTGACATGATCGGAGAACCCGAACCGCCGCCTGATATTTGAGGTCGGATAGGCACTGATCTGCAACGCCAGCCATGGATCTTCCAAACGACCTGAGGCTAGGTCTGGAGCGTGAACTGCGCGGCTACGACCCTCGCAGCCTGGCCCGCGTTACCGCAGAGGCCGTAGCGCGCTACCGTGACCCGACGGCCGGCCCGCCCCCACGCGGCCCGCTGGCCGCCGCGGCTTACGCGGCCACGCGCCTGCCCGCCACCTATGCCGCCTGCGCCGCGGCGCTGCGCGAGCTTGCGGCGCGCCTGCCCGCCTTCGCGCCTCGGACCCTGCTCGACGCCGGGGCCGGCAGCGGCGCGACCCTCTGGGCGGCCACGCTCATCTGGCCGGCCCTGGAACGGGCCACCCTGATCGAGGCCGACCGCGACATGGCCGCCCTGGGCCAGCGCCTTGCCGCCAGCGCCACCGCTCCCGTCGTTCGCGGCGCCGTCTGGGTGCGCGCCGACCTTACTGCCTTCTGGGACGCGCCGCCCCACGATCTCGTGACCGCGGCCTATGTTCTCGGCGAATTGCCTGAGGACGCTCGCCCCACGCTGGTCGCGCGGCTGTGGGAGCGGGCGCGTGGCGCCCTTGTGCTGATCGAGCCAGGCACTCCCCGCGGCTGGGCAAGCATCCGCGCCGCGCGGGAACAGTTACGCGCCACCGGCGCTGCCCTGATCGCCCCCTGCCCGCATCAAGACGCCTGCCCGCTGCCTGCCGACGACTGGTGCCATTTCTCCCGCCGCCTCGCCCGCGGGCGGCTCCATCGGACCCTCAAGGGCGCCGAACTGGGCTATGAAGACGAGAAATACGCCTACATCGCCGTTGCCCGGCAACCTGGTGAACCGATTGGCGCCCGCGTCCTGCGCCATCCGCTCATTCGGTCGGGGTACATCGAACTGACCCTCTGCACGCCCGATGGTATCCGCCGTCTCAGCGTCACCCGTTCCGCGGGCGCAACCTGGCGCATGGCCCGTGACCTGCGCTGGGGTGATACCCTGCCGCCCGATGTTCTGAACGATCCGCAACCGCCCGCGCGCGACTAAGGTGTCGCGCGCCTTGAGCAACAGGTGAAACAGCCTATGGCTCACTGGACATTTCTCACCAATCATGCGCAGGTGCTCCTCTGCATTGCGCGTAATCGCAGCGCCACCGCCCGCGAGATCGCCGCGCAGGTGGGCATTACTGAACGCGCCGTGCAGCGCATTCTGCGCGACCTTCACGACGCTGGCTACATCAGCCATACCCGTGACGGGCGCCAGAACCGTTACGAGATCCACGAGGAAGCCCCGATGCGCCATCCCGCCCAGCAGGGTCACGCCGTGCGCGAGTTGTTGGAACTGCTGGATTAGGCCCTGTGCGGCTATGTTGCACAATGACGGGATGAAAATGTTCCCGGGAGGGCGTCGCCCTCCCAGACCCTCCCCTGCCGGACGTTGAGGGTAGGGGCGCAACCTTTCGCCTGGTGATCCGGTTTACCTGGTGGGCTGATCAGCCATACGCGCCGCCGGGCGCCGCGCAACGCCCGGCCCATTGTCAGGAAAGGCTACCAGGACCATGACACAGGTGAAGGGCACGATCAATCGCGTAGAGTTGCTCGGCTGGCTGGGCGCCGACCCGGAGATGCGCTTCATCTCCACTGGCGTCGCAGTCTGCCGCTTCCGTGTGGCAACCAAACGCTTCGGCGGCCAGGACGCCGAAGGCCGGCGCGAGTATGAAACCGACTGGACCACCGTCGAGGTATGGGACCGGCTGGCCGAACTCTGCAACAGCTACCTGCACAAGGGCAGCCGCGTGCGCGTCAGCGGCGCCCTGCGGACCGATACCTGGACCGACAAGGCCACCAACCAGCCCCGTTCGCGAACCTACGTTCGCGCCGATGACGTGCTCTTCCTCGACAATCGCCCCGGCGTGCCCGCCGAGGCCGTCGCCGTCGCCGAGGCCGGCGACGCCCCTGCCGACGAGGACGTGCCGTTCTAGAGCACGGACCGGAATGCTTGATCCATTGAGCGGTGCGGCTCGCTGCGCTCGCGCCGCCATCGTGGCGGGTCAAGCGTTTCGAGAAACGCGACGGGCCCCGGGTCGCCCCCGCGCCCCGTTCGCGCGGCCCCCGTTGAGCTTGCCGCGCCCCGTTTGCGCGGCACGGTGCGCGGCGCAACGCTGGTTGCGCCAGTTCGAGGGGAGGGCCTGGAAGGGCTTCGCTGCGCGGCCCGTAGCGCACTCGTTCGGGGAGATGCGGAGGGCGCAGCCCTCCGCGATTGGTTTCCGCCCGCGGCGGCAGACGTGTCCCGGGTTCGCCGGGCCGCGCGCCCGCCGTGGGCGGAACGGGAATTGCGGGGAGGCGTAGCCTCCCCGCGCCCATCTAACGGTAACGTCAGGTGTGAACCGTGCCCCGGTGTGCAACGCAACCGCGTGGCGCGCCTTACCGCCCGACGGTGATCGTCGCCACCTCGATGGCGCCTTCGGGCAGCGGCGCGCCGTTGACCGTCACCGGTGCTCGCGCGCCGCTCCCGGGGTCGTACATCCCCACGATGACGCGGTACACGCCCGGCGCCATGGCCGGCGGCAGATACACGTCGTTGTGGTCCACCACCAGACTCCCGGCGCGCCACACGCTGGTCGGATAGCGTCCCTGCCAGGGCGGGGCATCCCGCTGGGTCGGGCGACGGCCCTCGGCATCAACCAGGTGGACGAAGATGTAGTAATCGGTAGCGAACGGGCCTTCAACTTCCCAGAACGTGCGCAGGCCGAGCACCCCGCCCGGGGTGAAGGTGGTGGCCGGCACGAGCATCGGCGGTTCCCCGTCTCCCGAGGGGTCGCCGATGGTCACGCCGCGCAGTCGGGCCTCGCCGATGCGGATGTCGTCGCTCAGGGGATGGCCCGCGTCGCCGGCGCCGAGGCCGGTGGCAATGACCAGGATATGCGGCCCCAGCATCTCTTCGCGCCGCACACGCGGCCCGAACTCAGCCACAGTGGCCGGCAGCAGCGGCGCGTAAGCCGGCGGAACAGCGATCTGTCCCCAACTGTGCGAGGTGGCGATCAGGTAGGCGATGCCCTGGGCGCGGTACCAGGCCAGGTCGTGCTCGGCCAGACGCGGCACGTAACTCCAGCGCGGCTCGGTAGGACTGGGCACGGGGGGCAATTCGGCGGCGAGGCGCGCGCCGGGGGGCACGTTGGCGTCGATCCAGTTCAGCAGTTGCCGGCGGCTATCACCGGCGGCCTGGCGGCCCACCTCCGCGGCTGAGCGTAGCGCCGGGGGCATCACCAGCGCCAGGACCAGGATCGCCAGGGTGAACCATTGGGCCGCCGTGGAGCGCGGGGCCAGCAGGCGCGGTAGTTCAACCGCCGCCACCCCTGCCGGGAGCGAGCAGGCCACCAGCAGGGGCAGCATGTTCTGCATAAAATGGGTTGGGCGCGAGAGGTGCAGCAACAGCGAGGGCGCCGCGAAGCCGAGCCAGACCCCCAGCACCGCCGGGCGGCGCCGGGCCAGGATCAGCAGGCCCGCCAGCACGATCAGGCAGGCGAGCAGGCCCAACCCGTCCCCCAGGAAGAACTCGACATAGCCGCTGACGTTCCATGCCCCACGGTAGTGGCCATTGCCGCCACCGTAATTGCCCCACTGCTCAACGATCCCCTGCCATACCTGCCCCCACCGCAACAGCGCATAGGGCGTACCCGCGACAAAGGTCGCTATGGCCGCCAGGCCCGCCGCCAGCAAGCGCGCCGCCTCGCGGCCCGGGCCGCGCCATTCATTGCCGCGCCCTTCCCAGGCGCGCAGGGCCGCAGCGGCCACGATGGCCCCTGCCACGACCCCGGCATTATACTTCGCTGAAGCCGCCAGACCGGCAAAGGCCCCCGCTGTCAGATAGGCCCGCCATGTGCCGTCGCGCAGGGCCAGCAACGCCGCTCCGAGGGCCAGGGTGGCCAGCAGCGTCGCCAGGGCGTCGGTGGTGGCCCATTGCGAGAAGCGCAGATGCAAGGGCAGTACCGCGACCAGCAGCGCCCCGACCAGCCCCGCCCCTGCGTTCCAGCCCCGCGCGCCCAGGCCATAAGCCGCCAGCACTGTCAGCGCCCCGACCACGGCCGTGAGCAGTCGCGCCGCCACAAAAAACTCCGGCACGGTCGTGACGACATGGGTCGTAATGAGCATCTCGTCAATGGGAGGGTAGACCCCCGCGGCCCGCCCCCAGAGGTACCGGGCCTGTATCACCGCCAGCAGCAAATAGGTGTGCAGCGACGGTTTCCAGAAGAGTTGCTGGTTGGGATCACCCGTGCGTAGCATGGTGAGCGCCTGGTCGAGATGCACCGGCTCATCGGGATGATCCACAAACGGCAGCGTCTGGCCGCTGGTGGTGGCGCGCAGCAGCAGGGCCCCCAGCGCCAGACCGGCCAGCGCCAGCCAGAGCAGCCAGGGTCGCCTGACGACGCCAGCGCGTTCTTGTCCGGATGGCGCAACATTGGAGATGGTGATCGCGAGCTTTTTCATCACACCCCTGCCTACGGGAGGGTGGAGCTCTCCCAAACCTCGGCCATGGTTCACGCCCGCGTTACCGTTGGGAGGGAAGCGCGGAAGCGGAGCTTCCCCCCAACCACGGATCCGCCCGCGACGGGCGCCCCGGCAAAGCCAGGAGCCTGCCCCCTCCTTCGGAAGGGGCCGGGAGGGCAAGGCCCTCCCGGGCAAGCCACTTTCCTGGCTCGTTGGGAGGGGCGTCGGGAAGGCTGTCGCCCAACCCTCCGGGTTGCGTGGCGCAGAGGAGACCAGGTTTCCCCGCGCTCTTCCTCGATGTTACCACGAATGTCCATGGCTCATG
>JAOACN010000512.1 GCA_026417815.1 Chloroflexaceae bacterium
ACAAGGGCTTTAACCCCCACATGCTGGTGATGACCGCCACCCCCATTCCCCGCACCCTCACCCTGACGATCTACGGCGACCTCGATGCCTCGGTGCTCGATGAATTGCCGCCGGGCCGCCAGGCCATTCGCACCCGGTGGATCAAAAAGACCGAACGCGAGAAAGCCTACCGCCACATCCGCCGCGAGATCGCCAGGGGGCGCCAGGCCTTCGTGATCTGCCCGCTGGTCGAAGAGAGCGAAGAGGTGGATCTGCCCTCCGCCGAGGAGATGTACGCTTCCCTCCAGAACGAGGTCTTCGCCGACCTGCGCGTGGCGCTGCTGCACGGGCGGATGCTCCCGCGCGAAAAAGACGAGGTGATGCGCGCCTTCCGCGACCACCGGTTCGACATCCTGGTCAGCACGGCCGTCATCGAGGTGGGTATTGACATCCCCAACGCCTCGACGATCGTCATCGAGGGCGCCGAGCGCTTCGGGCTGGCCCAACTGCACCAGTTCCGCGGGCGGGTCGGGCGCGGCGAGCACCAGAGTTACTGCATCCTCATCTCCGATAAGCACGACAACGACGTAACCCGGCAGCGCCTGGAGGCCATGGAGCAGACCACCGACGGCTTCAAGCTGGCCGAGATTGACCTGCAACTGCGCGGTCCGGGCGAGTTCTTCGGCACGCGGCAGAGTGGCACGCCCGACCTGAAGGTGGCCCGCCTCGCCGATACGCGCCTGCTGCACGCCGCGCGGATCGAAGCCGAGCACATCCTGGCGAGCGACCCGCAACTGGCGCGGGAGGAGCACGCTCTGCTGCGGCAGAAGGTTGAACGGTTCTGGGCCGAGGCCGCCCCGGCGGGTTGATCGGGCCGGAAGCAGCTTCCGGCGTCTTGGAAAGGGCTCAAAGAGAATCTTCCTGGGAGGGCGCCGCCCTCCCAGACCCTCCCAGGAGGCGGCCATGTTGACGTCCAGGCGGCCTCGCCGCGCCACGAAGGGCTCAAAGAGGATCTTCCCGGGAGGGCGCCGCCCTCCCAGACCCTCCCAGGAGTAAGCTACGTTCACCTCAGGATCGCCGTGCTACGCCAGGAGTCCCCATCACCAACCGGCCCGGTAGCGCGTCTCCGGGCGACCCCCCTGGCACGGGCGGTGGCCCGCGCCCACGGGGTCGATCTGGCCGCCCTGGTGGGCACCGGGCCCGATGGGCGCGTAATGGCCCGTGACGTGCGGGCGCGCATCCCCCCGTCCGCGCCGGTGGTGCCGGCGCCCGCGCCGCTCGACGCCCCATTGCCGCCGATAGCCTCGCCAGACACGGCCGCCAGGCAACAAGAAGCCGCCCGTGACGCAACCGGGCTCGCTCAGCCAGCGATGCGTAGCGCCGCCCCGGTGGCAACGCTGACGCTGGAGTTCGATGCCGGGCCGTCCCTGGCGCGGATCGCCGCGCTGGCCGAGGAGTTCGCGCGCCCAGGTTTGCCTCTGGACCTGGGGATCTACGTGGCGGCTGCGGTGGTGGAACTGCTGCCCGCCCATCCGCGCCTGAACGCGCGCTGGTCAGGCGACGCCCCTGCTCTCCAGCGCCAGGTGGATCTGGCCATTGCCGACATAACCCCGGAGGGCCTGCGCTGGAGGGTCATCCCCGGTGCGGGGGATCTGACCCTGCGCGGTCTGGCGCGCGCCCTGGCCGGGCCGCCTGGCCAGGGCGCGGCGACCTTCGCCCTGGTGAGCCTGGCGGCGGGGAAAAGCTGGTGGAGCGCGCTACCGCCCCTGCCTGGCGCCGTCGCGGCCCTGATCCTCGGCGCGCACGAGCGCCGGGTCGTGGTGGTCGGCGGTGGCCTGGGGGTGCGACCGCTGGCCACGCTCACCCTGAGCTACGATGCGCGCGCGCTCGATCCCCGGCAGGCGCTCGACTTTCTGGAGGCGCTGCGAAATCGCCTGGAACACCAGCCAGTCTAAACACGCGAGTGGTATAATCAGCGTACCGCCCCGTTGCGGCGCAATGGTCACGCTGGAACGCCCGATCCTGAAACGTGCCGCAGATTTGCGGAGTAAGTCTGGCCCGGATGCATGGACACGCTCTGGCTTGGCTATCAGGGCCTCGATCTGCCCTTCGACGAGATTATTGCCGTCCTGCGCTACCAGCCCGCCCTCGACGGCCAGATTGCGCGAACCTATGGGCGCGTGCCGCCCGGCGTGCGATCAGTGGTCGTGACGATAGCGGGAGCCTATCTGCCGGCCCGTTTGCCGGTGGAGGTCCTGCGCTGGCGGTGGGCCGGCTGGCGCAGGCATGGCCCGTAGCGGGCCGTCTGGGTTACCTGGTTATGGTAAGCTTCGAGATCAGTGTTAGCGCAATTACTACCGCGCCACCGGAACGGATCTTCGCCGTGCTCGACGATTTTAGCAACTGGCCCGGCTGGATGCCCTCGTTCGAGCGGGTGCGCGTGGAGTTGCCCCATGCAGGCGCTCCGGGTCCGGGGTATCGCTTTCGTTTGCGGGCCGCCATCGTTCACGCCGATATGGAGGTAGTGGATTTCACCCCCCTCTCGCGGGCGACGGCGTTTCGTATCAGCTTCCCGCCACTCACCGGCGTGAACCGCTGCCTGGTCGTCCCACTGGACGACGGTCGCTTTCGTATCGAACGGGTTGACTCCCTCCATCTGCCCGAGTTCGTGGTAGGGCTGATTGGCCCCCGCCAGCGCGAACGCTTCATCCACCTGGCGGGCGAGTTCCTCTCGGCGCTCAAGCAGCAGGTCGAGCGTGAGCATCCCAATGGCGCGTCGGCACCCTGACGGGCGGGTCGGGGAGGACAAAGCCTCCCCAAAACCCCTCCACCGCAGCTTCAGTTGAGAAGCGTTGTGGTCATGGATACGACCAACCAGGTGCTGCAACGGCTCGTCGCTGGCGTGGAGCGCGCAGGTATGCGCGCCCCCCTCGCGCTGATCCTCGATATGCTCAGCCCGATCGACGTGGTGAGCAGCCAGTTGGCGCGCTTCAGCCTGCCCTTCCTGGGAGGCACCCGCGCCGAAGCCTATGTCTCTGCCCTGGGGGACCCGGACGCCTGGCGCGAACTGCGCCGCTTGCTCGACACCCCCACCGATGACAAGGGTTGACAAAGCCTATCGGCTGGGTTACACTCATTGCCAGGAAACCCGTCGCCGCTGTAAAGAATTGTCCCGGCCCCTTTGCGCGGAGCCAGCCTATGTTACCCGGTGTGAACACCGCTACGATCCTCACGTTGCTGGTCATCCTGGTGACCATCGGGTTGATCTGGTGGCACCACGCCCGCGCCTTGCAGCGGGGCATCAGGCCACAGCGCCCGCTACCGGCGCTCGATGCGCTGCGCGCCGCCCTTGGCCGGGCGGCCGAGACGGGGCAGGCGGTACATCTGTCGCCTGGCGCGAGTGTGCTGGGCGCCGGTAGCGGCGTGCGTTCCGCTTCGACCGAACTGGTCGCCGGGTTGTTGCTGGCCGAACGGGCCGCCTCCCAGGCGGCCCGCAATGGCACACCGATCCTGGTCAGTTCGGGTGACGTGGTCGCCCATCTCGCTCTGCGCGGCGGGGTCCGTCAGGCGTTTCAGGAGGCGGGGCAGGCTCAGGCTTTTGAGCCGGCCCAGGTGCAGTTGCTGGCCCACCATGACGAACTGGCCTATGTGACCGGCGTTACTACCCTGTACGGGCGTCAACCTCTCGAAGCCAGCGCCATGCTGGGCGGCTTCGGGCAGGAGTTCTTGCTCGCCGGCGAAGATGGCGCGCAACGAGGTGTTCCTCAGGTCGTCGGCACCACCAGCACTACCGGCCTGCCGCTGATGCTGTTGACCACCCCGGCAACGCTGATCGGGGAGGAGATCTACGCGAGCGAGGCCTATCTGGCCCCGTCGGGTCCCGCTCAGGCGCGGCTGCTGACGCAGGACGTGCTGCGCACGGCGGTGATCGCGCTGCTGATTGGAGGCTTGCTCTACAGCCTGATCCAGCCTTACCTGGGCTTGCCGCCGCTCCCGGGATTGTAGGCTGAGCGGCCCCCCGGACTGTCATGTCATTATTTCGCGATCCCAAACGCCTGCTCGCCATACTTATCGCCGGGGTTGCCGGGTTGATTGTCCTGCTCGATTTTGCTGGCGCTGGCGGGCCGCTGGCCGCCCTGGCCACGGTGCTGGTCGAGTGGGCGGCAGTGATTACCGCCGTTGGCCTGTTGCTCGGGGTGGTAAGCGTTACCGGCGCCCATGTGCAGCGGGTGCGCGCGCGGAGCGCCGATTGGCCCTACAGCCTGATCCTGATTGCGGGCCTGCTGGTGATGATCGTTGCCGGGATCTTCTTTCCGCTGCCCGGTCGCGCAGGCATTGTGTTGCCCGGCAGTCTGGCGGAGGTGCCGATCCGCACCGTTTTTCGGGCGCTGTATGAGCCTGTCGCCGGCAGCCTGCTCGCGTTGCTCGCCTTCTTTAGCCTCAGCGCCGCCCTGCGCGCCCTGGGGCGCGGCAGCGTCGAGGCAATGGTTATCATCGGTGTTGCGGTGCTTGTGCTGGTGGCGCAGTTGCCGCCCGTGACGGCGCTGCCCGGCGTTGGAGCGACGCTCCAGTGGTTCAACGACTATGTGGCGCTTGCAGGCGCGCGGGGCCTGGTAATGGGCGCCGCCATCGGCGCGTTCGTGGCCGGGTTGCGGGTGCTGCTCGGCTTCGACACGCCTTATCTCGATCGCTAATATGGAACACCTTCCCCCCTGGCTCCGTAATCTGCCGCTTCCCTCCCCCCCAACCGGTCGCGATCAGTCAGAACCCCCAGCAGAGGATGAGGAGGTCCCTGAGTGGCTGCGCGATCTGCGTCGTGAGGTGAGCGATGAGGCCAGAACCGGCGCCGCCGAGACCCCTGAGTGGCTGCAAGATGTCGATCGGCTCGCGTCGCCTCCGCCCGCTGAGCCTGCCCCGCCCACGCCGCCCCTCGGGGCGACTTCCTGGCTCACCGGTCTCGGTCGCGATGAGCCGGGCGCCCCTGCCTCGCCCCCGCCGGCTGAGGAGCAACCGACGACCACTTCACGGATAAAGTTGCCCGAGGGCGCAACCGACTGGCTGCGCTCAATTGGCCCCGATCCCGATGCCCCCTCTGAGCCGCTCTCCGGGCCGCTCTCCGAGCCTCTCGACCAGACTGGCGTGCCCGACTGGCTGCGCGACTTGAACGTTGATGAGGTTGCCCGGGCGGTTGACGGCGAACTACCCGGGCCTCCGGAGGGTGAATTGACCGGCAACCTCGCCGTAGAGACACCCTCCGCCGATGCCGGTACGTTTCCGGCACAGCGCACGCCAACTGAGACAGGCGCGCAACCCTCAGAGCCGCTCCTCGAAGAACCTGACTGGCTGCGCGAGTTTATGGCGCCTGAGGAGCAGAAACCTTCCTCTGCATCCCAGCCTCGCGCTGATCTCGCCGATGAAGCCGAAGTACCTACATGGCTGCGCGAAATTGCCGAGGCCGCTCAGGAACCGTCCGAAGTTGAGACACCCGCCGCGCCCCCGGCGGAGGGCCAGGAGCTTCCGGCCTGGCTGCGCGAAGCGGCCCTCGCCGAAGCGCCCGCCGCGAGTGAAGAGGTTCCCACGTGGCTGCGTGAAGCCGTGGTAGACACCGAGACGCCAGCCGAGAACAGGGAGCCCCCTCCCTGGTTGCAAGCTGCGCAGGCTCAGGCTCCCGCCGCGAGTGAAGAGGTTCCCGCCTGGCTGCGTGAAGCCGTAGCGGACGCCGAGATGCCGCCTCCGGCGGAAGGTCAGGAACTTCCCGCCTGGTTGCGGGAGGCGGGCGAGGCGCCGCCTGCCGGGACTGAGCGAGAGGTGCCGGCGTGGTTGCGGGAGGCGGGCGAGGCGCCGCCTGCCGGGGCCGAGCGAGAGGTGCCGGCGTGGTTGCAGGAGGCGGGCGAGGCGCCGCCTGCCGGGGCCGAAGGGGAAGTCCCCGTCTGGCTCCGGGAGACGCCCGAAGTTCAGGCGCCAGAAGCTGAAGAGCCGTCTGTTCCGGGCGGTGATTTGCCCCCCTGGCTCCTCGCGGCGGAGAGCGCCGATCGGGCGCCCGCTGCGGCAGGCGGCGTTGAGCCCGATCTGCCTGCCTGGCTCCACGACGCGCCCGCCGAATCCGCCTCGTCGCCGGTCGCGCCATCTTCAGATTTGTCAGGTAGCGCAGAGCGAGGGCGTGAAGAAGGGGACAGCGTCGGGTTCCTGCGCGGCGCCGAGTTGCCAGGCTGGCTCCGCGTGCCGGAGCCCGAATTGCCCGCTGAAACCGCTGCTGGCCAGCAACTTGACTGGCTGCGGCGCCTGGGCGGCCTTGAAGCGGAAGAGAGCGACGTGGAGGCGCCCGTGGCCACGGTAGCGGCGCGCCCGCGTCCGGTGTTCCAGCCAACGGCTGAGCAACTCGGGGCCATGCGGCTGCTTCAGCAACTTGCCGCGACACCCTATCCAACCTCCGCGCCGGTGAGCGTTCCCGTCGAGCGGGCGGCCAGACGACGTCTCGACCTTGAGCGCCTCCTCTACGCGCTGCTGGCGCTGGCATTGCTCATCGCGCTGCTGGCGCCTCAGATCACGGCCCCGTTGCGTCCGGCCGCGCCGGTCACGGGGAACGCGACGGCTCTGGGCGCGTTGCTCGACAGCCTGGACTCCGATGATGTAGTGCTGATGGCCTACGAGTGGGCCGCTCAGCGCAGCGGTGAACTGCGCCCCCTCGAGGAGGCCGTTACGCGCCGGCTGATCGCCAATCGCACCAAACTGATCCTCGTCAGCACCGATCTCCAGGGGACGTTGCTCTCCTTCGACCTGATCGAACCGCTGCGGGCCGCCGGCTACAACAATGAGAATGGAGTATCCTTCGGCGGCCGCGACTACGTGTTGCTCGGCTACCGTCCCGGTGGTGAACTGGCGGTGCGCGGCCTGGCCCAGGATCTGCGCGGGGCCCTGGCATCGGATTTTGATGGGCAGGACGCTTCCCAGGGCCTGGTGGCCAATTTCCCCGATGGCACGCCTCGCATCAGCGGGATAGAGGATCTGGCGCTGATCGTGGTCCTGGCCGACCAGCCGCAGGACGTGCAGGTGTGGATGGAGCAGGCCCATCGCCAGGTGCGCGATCAGGTGCCGATTGCCTTTCTGTTGCCCCAGGATGCCCAACCTCTCGCCCTGCCATATTTGCGTCTGCCAAATGTCTATGCGATTGCCGGGCAACAGGGCGCGCTGGCCCTCCTCGCCAGCGATCCGACGGCTGATCCGGCCGATCTGAGTCGCGCCACCGGACAGTTGGCCTTCGCAGTGGTGGCATTCGTGGTTCTGCTGCTGCTGGGCGCTGGCGCAGGCGCCCTTATGCGCCAGCGCAGCGCCTCGGGAGGTGCAACGTGAACGGCGACGCTCTTACTACGTTGAGCGTGGGCCTGATCGCCGTCGTGCTGACCCTGCTGGTCTTCAGCCGTTTGCTGGGCGATAACCCCGCCTTTCGCGCCGTGCAGTACCTCTTTGTCGGCGCTTCGTTGGGGTATGCCTTTGTGGTCGTGTACCACCAGGTGCTGCGTCCCGAGGCCCTGACCCTCCTGGGGAGCGTAACCGATCCGCTGCTGTTCGGCCTGCGACTGGCGCCCTGGCTGCTCGGACTGTTGCTGCTCACCCGCCTGACCCGACGCCAGACGGTTTCGTGGCTGGCGAACATCCCGCTGGCCCTGCTCTTCGGCGTCGCCATGGCCCTGGCAGTGGGCGGGGCGCTGGCGGGCACAATTGTGCCACAACTCCTGGACAC